>NZ_WTEW01000005.1:0-120881 GCF_009795865.1 Gilliamella sp. Pas-s27 | reverse complement strand
GCACTCATGTTACCGTTCGACTTGCATGTGTTAAGCCTGCCGCCAGCGTTCAATCTGAGCCATGATCAAACTCTTCAATTTAAAGCTTGATGCTCAATAACTGTCTCTGACATATTCAAATGAATCTTCAGTGTCACTTATCAAGACTTAATTTTTTAGTCCGTAGACTTTTATCTTTTGTCTCGCAAGTGCCCACACAGATTGTCTGTTTCTTCTTTTTAAAGAGCTAACAGCGTTTAATTAACTCAACATTTCGTCGCTTTACTTCGCTGTCTCAAGGGTTGCGTATACTACGCCAACCTTTTTTATTCGTCAAGATATTTTTTTAAAATTTTTGACCTTATTCACTAACCTTATTCGCCGCCTGCTTTATGCCAACTGCGTGTCAGTGGGTGCGCATTATAGGGACTTCTTTTTTTTTGGCAAGCAAAAAATTTCAAACACTTAATCGGTAGCGTAACTTTTAAGCAAGTGAAATATCAATAGTATGATATTTATGAAGATTATAATCAGATAACTTTTTAATCAACTTTTCTACAGACTGAGTATAAACTGTGCTTAATACAATATTTTTAGACGTAGAAGGAATTATTCGGTCCAGTTTATATTTATCATTTAGCAAATTACAAACCCGTATTGCAATCGCATGACCTGAATCTATTAAGTTTGATTGAGGAAAAATCATCTGTAATTCTGTTTTAATGAAAGGATAATGCGTACAACCTAGAACTATTGTATCCGGAATTGTTCGTAACCTAAGCCAAGGTTGCATTAATTCTTTTAATTGTTTCATATCTACAGTAACACCCTGTAATTTATTTTCGGCTATGAGTGCTAATTCCGATAAACCTAACAATTTAACAGTACAATGTGCAGCAAATTGGTGTATTAAATCGGTTATATAAGTTCTTTCAACGGTTGCTTTTGTTGCTAATAATCCTATACATTTATTTTTAGTAAGTAAGCTAGCAGGTTTAATCGCTGGTACAACTCCAATAATAGGAAAAGAAAATTTAGAACGCAAATTAGGCAAACAAATAGTACTAGCTGTATTACAAGCAATAACAGCTAAATCAATTGGATAAAATTTAGTAACAGCCTCAATTATAGAATTCACTCTATTAATCAAAAAATTTGATGATTTATCTCCATAAGGAAACATTTCATTATCAAACACATAGATATAGTGTGCATTAGGTATTTTATTATAAATTTCATTATAAACAGATAAACCACCAATACCTGAATCAAACACTAACACTGAAGGCGATTGTTTTACGATATTCATCTTAGCTATAGGATATTAAATAACAAATTATAAACGCATCATATCGTAAATTGATTAAAAATTAATGCAAGTTTTTTACTAAAGCTAATATTATATTTTACTCTATAAATTATGGACTAGACGTCTAGACGGTAAAACTGCTAAGATAAATATACATTAAATCTGAGTAATATATTTCAAGCATTATGTAAGAATTAAGTTGAGAGGGTATTTTATGTCAGAATTTCTATTTACTTCAGAATCTGTTTCGGAAGGTCATCCAGATAAAATTGCCGATCAAATATCTGATGCGGTACTTGATGCAATTTTAGAACAAGATCCAAAAGCACGTGTTGCTTGCGAAACATACGTAAAAACAGGTATGGCTCTAGTTGGCGGTGAAATCACTACTTCAGCTTGGGTAGACATTGAAGAATTAACTCGAAAAACAATTAATGATATTGGTTATACCAGTTCAGAAATGGGATTTGATGCAAATTCATGTGCGGTGCTTAATGCTATTGGCAAACAATCTCCAGATATCAATCAAGGAGTTGATCGAAACGATCCTCTAGAACAAGGTGCTGGTGACCAAGGTATAATGTTTGGTTATGCTACAAATGAAATGCCAAATTTAATGCCTGCGGCTATAAGTTATGCTCATGATTTAATGCGCCGCCAAGCAGAAGTTAGAAAAAATGGCACACTTCCTTGGTTAAGACCTGATGCCAAAAGTCAAGTCACATTAATTTATCAAGACGGTCAGATAAAAGGTGTTGATACAATCGTTTTATCAACCCAACATTCAGAAGATATTGAACAAAAAGCATTACATGAAGCAGTCATGGAAGAAATCATTAAGCCAACATTACCATCTGAATGGTTAACATCAAGAACAAAATACTTTATTAACCCAACTGGGCGATTTGTTATTGGTGGGCCAATGGGGGACTGTGGACTAACTGGAAGAAAAATCATTGTGGATACTTACGGTGGTGCTGCACATCATGGTGGTGGCGCTTTTTCTGGAAAAGATCCATCAAAAGTTGACCGCTCAGCAGCTTATGCCGCACGTTATGTTGCCAAAAATATTGTTGCGGCAGGACTCGCTGACAGATGTGAATTACAAATATCCTATGCCATTGGTATTGCTAATCCTACATCAATCTATGTTAATACTTTTGGCACAGAAAAAATCCATCACGATAAAATTGTATCACTTATTAAAGAATTTTTTGATTTAAGGCCTTATGGATTGATTCAAATGCTTGATCTAATTCAACCAATCTATAAACAAACAGCAAGTTATGGTCATTTTGGTCGAGATGTATTCCCTTGGGAAAAAATTGATAAAGCGGCACTACTACGTGATGCAGCAGGATTATAAACGCATACCAATTTATTTACATAATCAGGTAATGGCTTGTTTAAGAGGTCACTTATTACAAGCCAATCAACGCCTACATTCCCAATATAGAGATCCTAAAATTGTTTATAAACCTAAAGGCAGTATTGCTGGTAGTGCCCTTCTAACACTCTGGGAAATTCAGCTTAATTCGATTATGTTGCTAAATAATGGGACTCAATTTATTGAGGAAGTTGTGCCTCATGAACTAGCTCATCTCCTTGTTTTTAAAGAGTTTGGTAAAGTAAAACCACACGGTAAAGAATGGAAATATATTATGTCGGAAATATTAGGAAAAAATCCAACGACAACTCACCATTTTCCCGTTCAACGCAATACTTATTTATACTACTGTAATTGTCAACAACATCATTTAACTTCGATAAGACACAACAAAATACAAAATAATAAAACTAGTTATTTATGTCGCAAATGCGGTACTATGCTTAAAATTAAACACACTATTTAATTCTAAGAAATACTGTATGTGTAAGTTAGATTTTTATTTTTACAAAATTTCGTTATTAATTATCACTCTTTTTATTATTTATGTGCTGTTATACCTATTATTATGTAAAACAAGTATCTGAACATTCTAAATTTAATAGATTTTGGATTTGGACAATTTTCTAGTGGCTCATGCTTTTGGGTTATGGAATTAGCTGGAGACGAGACTTTTTTCCTGAGGTACCACGTTTTTATTATAAGCTTATTGCTATATTAATAGCAGTTCCAATACTAACTATATGTTTACCCATAATTCACCGGAAAATTTCTCATTGCTACAAATGTAAAAAAATACCATTTTTGCATATATTCTTTGCTTTTTTATTCTTAGGCATAGCCGACACCGCCGTATTAGACATGAATTTTTAGTTATAACCAAAAGAGCGAAAAGATCTCATTGAAGAATTAATGAAGATGCCTTATCTTCTTTGTTTAGGATTAATAATCTTTTATATACAAAAAACGAACAAAAGAGAGTAAATTTCGAATGCTAAGCTACCGCCATAGTTATCATGCAGGTAATCATGCAGATGTTTTAAAACATATAGTATTGACACTATGCATTGAATCATTAAAAGAAAAAGAAAAGCCTTTTTTATATCTAGACACACACTCAGGTGCAGGCCGATATTTATTAAAAAGTGAGCACTCTGAAAAAACAGGCGAATATCTATCTGGAATTAATTTGTTAT
Organism: Gilliamella sp. Pas-s27; assembly: GCF_009795865.1. NCBI lineage: Bacteria > Pseudomonadati > Pseudomonadota > Gammaproteobacteria > Orbales > Orbaceae > Gilliamella > Gilliamella sp. Pas-s27. The sequence continues at coordinate 117,010 of NZ_WTEW01000005.1, read as the reverse complement.
GGCAACAATCTAATATTCCAGAATTAATTAATACTTATATATCGATACTTAAACGTTACAACCCTTTTGATGAATTGAAATATTATCCTGGCTCACCACTAATAGCAAAACAATTATTACGTAAGCAAGACAAACTCAACCTTACTGAGTTACATCCAACTGATTATCCTTTACTAAAGCAAGAATTTAGCAAAGATAAACGAACAAAAGTTTTACGTGAAGATGGCTTTGTCCAATTAAAATCAAAATTACCTCCGCAATCTCGTCGTGGAATAGTATTGATTGATCCTTCTTATGAAATTAAAGACGATTATCAAAAAATACCTGTAGCATTATTGGAAGCATATAAACGTTTTGCAACAGGAGTTTACTTAATTTGGTATCCGGTGGTATCTCGTACACAAACGCAAAAAATGATTGATAATATTGTTAACTCAGGCATAAAACGAGTTTCACAATTTGAGCTGGCAATAAAACCAGATAATAATCAAAAAGGCATGACGGCTTCAGGAATGATAGTAATTAATCCACCATGGAAATTACACGAACAAATGCGTACAATTTTGCCATGGCTAAAAACGATATTAGACATTGAAAAAACAGGAAACTGCATCATTAGAGATCTAGTTCCTGAATAGTGTTTACTATTAAACTATTACCAAAAATTTTCTGGAAAATCGATATCTAAATATAAAGTTATGATGAAAAGTGACAAGAAAATAGATAAATCCACAAAATAATAGTTAATAATAAAGACAAAAATACAGCAGCCGAGCCATAATCTTTTGCTCGGCCAGATAAGTCGTGTCTTTCAGACCCAATGCGATCAACTACACACTCAATTGCGCTATTTATTAGCTCAGTAATCATCACAACTCCAATCGATCCAAGTAATAAAATACGTTCATAAATAGAAAAATCGATTAGCATTACAACTATATACGCTATAACTAACAGAATTAATTCTTGTCGAAAAGCTGTTTCATATTTAATTGCTGATTTAAAACCTTTCAAAGAATATTTGGTTGCATTAATTAAACGTCGCAATCCCGTCGCTTTTTCCATAATTATATTCCAAAGTAATATTATCTTACATAACCATAGTTCATTAAACGTTGAAATCTTCTTTCTAGCAATACTGATAATTGCATATTTTCAAGTTCATCAAGATCACTAAGTAGTTGTGTTTTCAGTGAAGTAGATACAGCAGTATAATCACGATGAGCACCGCCAAGTGGTTCAGGTACGATTGAATCAATAAGATTTAGCTTTAATAATTTATCTGCCGTCATATTCATTGCTTCGGCTGCAACGGATGCTTTGTCAGCACTCTTCCATAAGATAGAAGCACAACCTTCAGGCGAAATGACAGAATAAGTACTATATTGAAGCATATTAACTTTATCTGCAACACCAATAGCTAGTGCACCTCCAGATCCTCCCTCACCAATGACTGTACAAATAGTAGGCACCTCAAGGCGTGACATTTCTCTCAAGTTACGTGCAATAGCTTCCGCTTGACCACGTTCTTCAGCACCAATGCCAGGATAAGCACCTGGAGTATCAATAAAAGTAATTATTGGTAATTTAAAACGTTCAGCCAATTGCATTAATCTTAACGCTTTACGATAGCCTTCTGGTGCTGGCATACCAAAGTTACGATAAATTTTTTGTTTTGTTTCTCGTCCTTTTTGATGCCCAAGAACCACTACTGTTCGCCCATCAATACGTGCTACTCCACCAACAATTGCTTTATCATCCGCATAAGCTCTATCACCAGCTAATTCATCAAAATCAGTAAAAATTTCCTTTATATAATCCAATGTATAAGGCCGGTTCGGATGTCTAGCTAGTTGCGCAATTTCCCAAGGAGTTAAATTAGCAAATATTTTTTTTGTTAATTCACGACTTTTTTTATTTAATTGTTTGATTTCTTTATCTAAATTAATATCTAATTCAACTTGTTGCGAATCAATATTCTTTAAGGAATTAATTTTTGCTTCTAATTCCGCGATCGGCTTTTCAAATTCCAAAAAATTGTTCATAACGCTTGTAATTGCCTCTTAATTTATTCGGTATTTTAAAAAATACACTATCTAACATAGTATACGGCTTAATTCTTAAGATAAAATTAAGCCAATTCTACTATGTAATACTCATTAAAGTCACCTATATTTATATTAATAGACTGCAACTTTTCCAAAATCTAGTTATCTACATTTATTAAAATGAAGCTTTATTTATTCAAACTCAAATTCGATACGATCGAGACCAAGTAATGTTTTTAATTCAACAATTAAAGAATCTTCTGGGATAATTCTCCATGTTGTACCAAATTGTATTCTAACAACTAAATCATCGCGGTGATAATATAAATGAATCGGCACACATCCATTTTTATAAGGCTCAAATAATTGTTGTAATCGCTGTAATATTGCTTGATTAGTTTCATTCTCAGTTAAAGTAATGGATAATCCTTTTACATATTTAGCTCGAGCATCTTTCAAATCAACAAGATCTCGTACAGACATTTTAAATCCGCCATTAAAATCATCATTGCTAACTTGACCTGAAGCAATAAGAATTTTATCTTTTACTAATAAATGTCCAAATTTATCTAAGGCATCCGAAAACAACATGCCATCAATACGACCAGAACGATCATCTAAAGTAAATAAACCAATTTTATTACCTTTTTTGGTAATTCTTATTCTTGCATCTACAACAATGCCCGCAAAGGTTGCCAATTTTCCCCATCCAGTAGGAGAAGCCTCACTTATTCGTAATCCACCTGTATAACGATTTAATTCTTTTAAATATTGAGTTACAGGATGCCCAGTTAAATAAAGCCCTAAAGCTTCACGTTCACCATCAAGCAAAACCTGCTCAGGTAATTCAGGAACCGCAGCATAAGCATGTTCAACTTGTTCGGGTTCTTCAGCCAAAACACCAAACATATCTTCTTGACCAATATTTTGAGCTCTAGCATATTGATCCGCCGCTTGCATTGCATCATTAATACTATGTAAAATTGCCGCTCGATGAGGGCCTAGTTTATCAAAAGCTCCAGCCATAGTCAGTTTTTCAAGAACTCGACGATTAATTTTCTTCATGTCTGTTCGAGCACAAAGTTCGAAAATATTTTTGAAATAACCACCACTATTACGAGCTTCAACAATCGCCTCGATAGGTCCTTCACCAACACCTTTTATTGCACCAATCCCGTAAACGATCTCACCTTTATCATTTACATGGAAGTGATAAAGGCCACTATTGATATCAGGAGGATTAACTTTTAATCCCATCCTTAAGCATTCATCAACTAAACCAACAATTTTATCAGTATTATCCATATCGGCAGTCATAACAGCAGCCATAAATTCTGCAGGGAAATGAGTTTTTAACCATAAAGTCTGGTAAGAAACAAGCGCGTAAGCTGCTGAATGAGATTTATTAAAACCATATCCAGCAAATTTTTCAACCAAATCAAATATTCGCATCGAAAGTTCGCCATCAATGCCTTGTTTTTCTGCACCTTCTTTAAAAACAGAACGTTGTTTTGCCATCTCTTCAGGCTTTTTCTTCCCCATAGCTCGACGTAGTAAATCAGCGCCACCCAGTGTATAACCCGATAGGGTTTGTGCAATTTGCATAACCTGTTCTTGGTATAAAATAATGCCGTAAGTTGGCTCTAAAATAGGTTTTAATGATTCATGTTGATATTTAATATCAGGGTAAGAAACCTCTTCGCGACCATGCTTTCGGTCAATAAAATTATCAACCATACCTGATTGTAATGGTCCAGGACGAAATAAAGCCACTAAAGCGATCATATCCTCAAAACAGTCGGGCTTTAAACGTCTTATTAAGTCTTTCATTCCTCGAGATTCAAGCTGAAACACTGCTGTAGTTTCGGCTTTTAATAATAATTCAAAAGACTTTTCATCATCTAAAGGAATTCGAGTTATATCGACTTTTTCTTTACTTTCTCGTAGCTGGCGCTCATTAATCATTTTGATTGCCCAATCAATAATGGTTAATGTTCTTAACCCTAAAAAGTCAAACTTAACAAGCCCTGCATATTCAACATCATTTTTATCAAATTGAGTAACTGGATGATGCCCTTCTGGATCGCAATAAATCGGTGAAAAATCAGTAATTTTAGTTGGTGAAATTACAACTCCCCCTGCATGCTTACCAGCATTTCGGGTTACACCTTCTAATTGTCGAGCTACGTCAATTAATGATTTAATTTCTTCATTATTATCATATAACTCTTGAAGTTGAGGTTCGATTTCAAAAGCTTTAGCTAGAGTCATACCTGGATCTAATGGTATTAATTTCGCAATACGATCAACAAACCCATAAGGATGCCCAAGGACTCGACCAACATCGCGTATTACCGCTTTGGCAGCCATAGTTCCAAAAGTAATAATTTGAGATACTGCATCTCGTCCATACATATCGGCAACATGATCAATAACCAGATCGCGTTTTTCCATACAAAAATCGACGTCAAAATCAGGCATTGAAACACGTTCAGGGTTTAAAAAACGTTCAAAAAGTAAATCAAATGCTAGAGGATCTAAATCGGTAATTTTTAATGCATACGCAACGAGGGAACCGGCTCCAGACCCCCGCCCAGGCCCAACAGGAATATCATTATCTTTAGACCATTGAATAAATTCCATTACGATGAGAAAATAACCGGGAAAACCCATTTGGTTAATAACAGTCAATTCCGTTTCTAAACGCTCATCATATTTTGACCTTCTTTGTTTTCTGATTTCAGAATCTGGAAATAAAAACTCTAACCTTTCTTCTAATCCTTGACGCGATTTATACACTAAAAAGTCTTCAGTAGTCATATCTCCAGTCGGAAATTTAGGCAAAAAATACTCACCTAACCGTATAGACACATTACAACGTTTTGCTATTTCAACACTATTTTCAAGCGCTTCAGGAATATCAGAAAATAGCTCACACATTTCCTGCTCAGAACGTAAATATTGATCTGCTGAGTAATTCTTAGGCCGTGATGGATCCTCAAGAGTATTCCCATCGTGAATTGCAACTCGAATTTCATGAGCTTCAAAATCAGAAGACTTTAAAAATCGAACGTCATTAGTTGCAACAACCGGTAATAAATATTGTTCAGCCAGTTTTATAGCACGATGAATAAACAACTCTTCATTTACTCGATTAGTACGTACTAACTCGAAATAAAAGTACTCATTAAAATTTTGAAGGTAAAAATGAATAGCATCATCAATAATAGTTTGATTATTGCGAATAATACCGATACCAATATCACTATCTCGCCCCGCTAACACAATTAAGCCTTCTCGATGCTCAATTAACCACTCATTATCAACTACAGGCAAATCTCCAAGATATCCTCGCTGATAGGCTTTAGAAATCAATAAAGTAAGATTTTGATATCCCTGATTATTAGCAGCTAATAGAGTTAGACGGTAAATATCATCAGGCAATTGAGAACTTCTAATAGCGAGATCTGCACCAATGATAGGTTTAATGCCTTTTGACATTGCTGAGCCATAAAACTTAACCAGTCCACAAAGATTGGTAAAATCGGTGATTGCAAATGCTGGCATCTGCAACTTGCTCACTTCATTTATTAATGCACCTACTTTAGCAATTCCATCGATCATTGAGAAATCACTATGCAAATGAAGATGAATAAATTTTGGTTCCGCCATAATTACCAGAAATGATTACGCTTAAAAAATTATACGAGATTATAACATAGGCAGTAGGAATATTCTTATCTCTTTAATGGCAAACACTAATTGGATAAAAAAACAATGGAAGGATCCATTATTATTTTGATAAATGAAAACGCCTATATCAAAGATATACCGCCGATAAAACATTATCGACGGATAACAAAAACTTAGATTTTTTTAAATAATACCGAACCATTAGTTCCACCGAAACCAAATGAGTTGCAAAGTGCATATTCTAAGTTTTGAACTTGACGAGCAGTATGAGGTACATAATCTAAATCACATCCCTCATCAGGATTATCTAAATTAATCGTTGGTGGTACAGCTTGATCACGCAATGCTAGGACAGTAAAAATTGACTCAACAGCGCCAGCTGCTCCAAGTAAGTGACCAATCATAGATTTAGTTGAGCTTACCATCACTTTATTGGCATTTTCTTTGAAAATACTCTTTACCGCTTGAGTTTCAGCTTTATCGCCAGCAGGCGTTGATGTACCATGAGCATTAATATAACCCACTTGTTCCGGCGTAATTCCTGCATCACGAATTGCACATTTCATTGCTAATGCAGCACCACTACCATTTTCAGGCGGTGAAGTCATATGATAAGCATCACCACTCATACCGAAACCGACAATTTCAGCATAAATTTTAGCACCACGTTTTTTAGCATGCTCATACTCTTCTAAAAACATAATTCCTGCACCATCACCAAGAACAAAACCATCGCGATTTTTGTCCCATGGTCGACTAGCTGCTTTAGGGTTATCATTGTTAGTTGATAAAGCACGCGCAGCACCAAAACCACCAATACCTAGTGGAGTACTTGCCTTTTCGCCCCCACCAGCTAACATTGCATCAGCATCACCATAAGCAATCATGCGTGCCGCGTGACCGATATTATGCACACCAGAAGAACATGCTGTTGCAATAGTGATACTAGGTCCTTTTAATCCATAAATAATAGATAAGTGACCAGCAATCATATTAACAATAGTTGACGGCACAAAAAAAGGACTAATTTTACGTGGTCCGCTATTAACTAATGCACTATGGTTTTCTTCTATTAACCCAAGTCCACCGATACCAGAACCTATAGCACAACCAATTCGTTCTGCATTTTCTTCGGTAATCTCAATGCCAGCATCTTGCATTGCTTGCATACCCGCAGCAATACCATATTGGATAAAGTAATCCATTTTACGAGCATCTTTACGTGAAATATTATAATCTTCACCATTAAAGTTTTTAACCATTGCGGCGAAGCGCGTTGCGAAAGGGGCTGTATCAAAGTGTTCTATGAGTTCAACACCACTTTGTCCAGCTAGTAAAGCCTGCCAAGTGGATTCAACTGTATTACCTACAGGAGATATCATGCCCATTCCAGTAACAACAACTCTGCGTTTAGACACATTGTCCTCCAGGAAAGGATTGAAATGAAATTTGAATCAATGAAATGCTAATTTCGAGTTTTATTATCATTCGCACTTAAGCTAATTTTAAAATTTAATATATAAATACGAACTAGGCGATCATTTGACCGCCTATCATAAAAACTCTGCTAACCTTATTGATTTGCAGTAATATAATCAATTGCTGATTGAACAGTTGTAATTTTTTCAGCTTCTTCATCAGGAATTTCAGTATCAAATTCTTCTTCTAAAGCCATAACTAATTCAACTGTATCAAGAGAGTCAGCGCCAAGATCTTCGATAAAAGAAGATTCATTTTTAACTTCTTCCTCTTTCACACCAAGTTGCTCAACAATAATTTTCTTAACTCGCTCTTCAATAGTGCTCATACTCTTTTTTTTCCTATAAAAATCGCCAAAATTGACGGTGAATGTAAGTTTATAAAATGTTGAAAAAGATGCCAATCATTTTTCAACCCAACTGCTTATTTTTTACTCAAAAACCTAAAATATTGACCTATTCTACACTATTCTAGCCAATTACACCATATACATGCCACCATTGACATGTAAAGTTTCGCCAGTAATGTAAGATGCTTCATCGGAAACCAAAAAGGCAACGGCATTAGCAATTTCTGTAGGTTCCCCTAAACGACCAGCAGGAACTTGAGATAAAGTTAGAGCCTTTTGCTCATCAGTTAGCGCATCAGTCATATCCGTTGCAATAAAACCTGGTGCAACCACGTTAACGGTAATGCCACGTGACGCAACTTCACGTGCTAATGATTTACTAAATCCAATTAATCCTGCTTTAGCTGCTGCATAATTAGCTTGTCCAGCATTTCCCATTGTACCCACTACAGACCCAATAGTCACAATTCTTCCATAACGTTTTTTCATCATTGTGCGCATTAATGCTTTAGATAAACGGAAAACAGACGTTAAGTTGGTATCTAAAATATCTTGCCATTCATCTTCTTTCATTCGCATTAATAAATTATCACGGGTAATACCTGCATTATTGACAAGAATATCAATATCGCCAAATTCCGTTTTTATTGTATTAATCACAGATTCAATCGATGCTTCATCAGTTACATTTAAAGTTAAACCTTTACCATTTGAGCCCAAATATTGGCTAATAGCCTCTGCGCCTCTGTCTGTGGTTGCTGTACCAATAACAGTTGCCCCACAAGAGACAAGTTTTTCCGCAATAGCTTTACCAATACCACGACTTGCACCAGTAACTAAAGCAATTTTCCCTGATAGATTCATAACAACCTCTTTCTTTTTACTTTGTATTTTCTAATGCTGCTTCTAGTGATGCTTTATCATTAACTGCAATACCAGAAAGTGTATCAACAATACGTTTAGTTAAGCCCGTTAATACTTTACCTGGTCCCATTTCAACTAAAAGCGTTATATCTTGTTTTGCCATATATTCTACAGTTTCAGTCCAACGCACAGGGCTATAAAGTTGAGCGATTAATGCCGCTTTAATTTTTTCTGCAGATGTTTCAACTTTTACATCAACATTATTGATAACAGCAAACTTTGGTGCACTGAATTCAACATTATTTAATGTAATGGCTAATTTATCTGCAGCAGGTTTCATTAATGCACAATGAGAAGGTACACTAACAGCAAGAGGTAATGCTCGCTTTGCGCCAGCTTCTTTACATAATACACCGGCACGTTCAACTGCCTCTTTATTACCAGCAATAACGACTTGTCCAGGTGAATTAAAATTAACTGGTGCAACAACTTGACCTTGAGCGGCTCGCTCACATGCATTACGAATTGAATCATTATCAAGTCCAATGATAGCATACATAGCACCCGTACCACTTGGTACCGCTTCTTGCATTAATTTACCACGTAACTCAACTAATTTAATGGCATCTTTAAAATCAATCACACCTGCACAAACTAATGCAGAATACTCACCTAAACTATGCCCAGCCATAAAATCTGGTTGAGCACCATTAACACTTTGCCATACCCTAAATATCGCAACGGATGAAGCAAGCAATGCAGGTTGTGTTTGCCAAGTTTTATTTAATTCTTCTGCAGAACCTTCTTGTACTAAATCCCACAAATTATAACCGAGTACTTCAGAGGCTTCATCAAATGTTGATTTCACAATCGGAAAATCATCGGCAAGTTCTTTTAACATACCGACAGCTTGTGAGCCTTGTCCTGGAAATACCATTGCAAATTTGGTCATTATTAAATCCTTGATTATAAAAAATAAAGCATAACTTAAAATCTAATTAGAGCAGATCCCCAAACAAATCCACCACCAAAAGCCTCTAATAAAATTAGATGACCTCGTTGAATTCGCCCATCTCGCACACCTGTATCTAAGGCACACGGAACAGAAGCTGCTGAAGTGTTACCCTGTTTATCTAATGTAACAATTACTTTGCTCATATCCATATCTAGACGCTTTGCAGTTGCAGAAATAATTCTTAAATTAGCTTGATGCGGTACTAGCCAATCTAAATCCGCTTTGTTAAACGCATTTTCAGTTAAAAGTTCATCAACTAAATTTGAAAGCTCTTTAACCGCAATCTTAAATACTTCATTACCATGCATGGTCATATAAACAGGATCATGCATATCGCGACGATCAACATATGGATATTTTAATAAGTCACCATAACGACCATCGGCATGAAGATGTGAAGCGATAATACCAGGTTCTTCTGAAGCACCAACAACAACAGCTCCAGCACCATCACCAAAAATAATAATGGTTCCTCGATCATTTGGGTCAACACCACGTGTTAACATATCAGAACCAACAACCAAAGCATATTTAATCGCGCCGCTCTTAACATATTTATCAGCAATATCTAGCGCATAAACAAATCCCGAACAAGCAGCAGACACATCAAATGCGATAACATCACCTATTGCTAATTTAGCTTGTAACTCTGTTGCACTGCTTGGAAAAGCATTAACTGAAGTCGCTGTTGCAACAATAATCATACCAATATCATTCTTATCGATATCAGCCATCTTAATAGCATTAATCGCTGCTTGATAAGCCATACTCGTTACAGTTTCATCAGGAGCGGCGATGCGTCTTTCTTTAATGCCAGTACGAGTTGTGATCCATTCATCGTTGGTATCAACCATCTTTTCTAGATCAGCATTAGTTCTTATCTGTTTTGGAAGATAACTCCCTGTTCCTAATATCTTTGTATACATCTAATCATTCGCTCTTGGGTAGTGCAGAAGAAAGGCGCGTTGCAATCTTCTCAGGTATATTGGTTTGTATAGCTAAAATAGCTTGTTCGATTGCTGCAAAAAATGATTTTTGATTGGCACTACCGTGACTTTTAATCACAATACTTTTAAGTCCAAGCAAACAAGCTCCATTATATCGTCCGGGATCTAAATAACCAAAATTTTTTGACACCTTTTTTTGTAACCACTTACTCAATATCTTCATTAATAATGAATTATGACCAAAGGATGACTTAAATGAAGACATAAAAATTTTAACTAATCCTTCTACTGTTTTTAACGTCACATTACCAACAAAACCATCACAAACTAATACGTCCGTTTTACCAGTTAGAAGTTCATTACCTTCTAAATAGCCAATATAATTAATTTGATCATTTGACTTTAAAATAGAAGCAGCCGCACGTATTTTATCCAATCCTTTAATATCTTCTTCACCAATATTAAGCAATGCAACCCGAGGATGTTCAATTTTAAGCACAGTCTTAGCTAAAATTTGCCCCATTATGGCAAATTGCACAAGCATATCACTATCGCATTCAGCATTAGCGCCTAAATCCAACACAACTGTATTTTGATTATTTAAGGCTGGAATAGTAGCAACTAAAGCTGGACGATCAATACCAGTTAAAGAGTGTAAAAGTAATTTAGAAAGCCCCATTAGTGCACCGGTATTACCAGCACTGACGCAAGCTTGAACATTGTTATCTTTAACCAGTTCAAGTGCTATTCTCATTGATGATCCTTGACTATGACGAATTGCATAAGAAGGCTTCATATCATTAGTAATAACGGACGTTGATTCGATCAAAATTAAGCGCTCATTTTTTTGATATTGAGAAATAAGCTTTGTATTTTCTTTTGACAAAAAAAGACCAATTTCTGTTGGATCGCCCACCAGAAAAATAGAAAGGTTTGGATAACAATTTAGTGCTTGTATTGCAGCAGGAACAACAACACGAGGACCTAAGTCCCCGCTCATAGCATCTAACGCAATGGTTAGACTATCCAAAATGTCACCTAATAATTTCTAATTTTAGAGTAATTATTTAGAAATTACTTTACGACCACGATAATAACCATCAGCGGTTACGTGATGACGTAAATGTGTTTTACCTGATTCATCAACTGAAATATTAGCAACGGTCAACGCATCATGAGAACGACGCATACCACGTTTTGCACGAGTTTTACGATTCTGTTGAACAGCCATGGATTACCCCTTATTCTTTAAACTAACTAAAATTGCAAATGGATTTGGTTTTTCATTTTCAAGTGGAATATCACCAAATACCATATCAGCCTCTGACACTTCGCAGTGTTTACTATCATGTACCGGCGCAATTGGTAACGAGAGAATAATTTCGTCCTCAAGTAACGCTAATATATCTACTTCACCAAACTCGTTCATAAGAACAGGTTCATAATGTTCCGGTAGTGTCTCTGCTTGAGCATCGCTCTTAACAGGACTAAATTTATTCATCACATGAACTTCTGTGACAAAAGGTTTAAAACAACGTTGGCATATCTGCTCTAACGTGATTTTTGCATCAATTGCAATAACACAGAGCCTTTGCTCATCATAATAAAAAGATAAGCTACACTCAATATCACTTTTTGGACGTTCAACCCTTGTCGCACTTTGCATTGGATAATATCCAACATAATCAAGCTTTTTTTGTGCTGCCTTAATTGGGTCAATTGTTAATGGCAATTTATTTTGCATAGAATATGCATTCTACCTTAAAGTTATTCTTATGTCTCTTAAAAAGAACACAATACATAAGGCGCGCATATTACCTTTAAATAAGGTTTTCGTCAATGCTAGATCATAATATAATTTAATTTAAATATTGGCATTACCTTAATATATTTTAAATTTATGTAATTTTATTATTGTAAAACAGTTTAATTTAGACCATACATTTTTATGGCCTATAAACATACTATGATAATCGCCCAAAACTATCTTTAACAATGGCCCTAAAGTCATCAAAATTTTTACTATTTAACAAACGTTTAGTCGCTCTTTCCTTAACAAAATTAACAAATAAATTATAGATTCTCATAGCATCTTCATATTCATCTTTGCTAATTGCTAACAAAAAAATAACATGTGCAATTTCATTTCTATTCCATGCAATACCTTGTGGCACCAAAATCGTTGTTACCATTGTTTTTTTTGCTAATAGGCCAACAGTATGAGGAATAGCGATATTTTCACCTAATAATGTTGAAACAATTGCTTCGCGTTCAATCACCGAAGGATAAAAATTTTCATCGACATAACCTGATTGTTCAAGTCGTTGGCACGCCTTTTTTAAAAGGCTTTTTTGTGTAATAGGTTTATCGATAATAAGAAAAAATTTTTCATCAAAAAATCGCTCAATAATATAAGGCATAGTTCGATCAATCATTGCAAGCCTTCCCAACTGTTCAAGTTGATAAAGTGTGGGAAATGGTGCAATTTTAACTATTTGTTTATTTTTTTCTGTTAAACGAACTGTTGATACGACAAAATCTTCTTCAATATCTAAAAGCTGCTCATACTCTCTATAAGAAAGAACACGGTTAATCTGAATATGAGGAAAATCTCGCTTAATTTTTGACTCAATCATTCTTAGAGTAGAATTACCCAGTTCACTAACTAATAAAATTTGAGCATACCTTTCATGACCTTCGTTATAATTACGTTCTAATGCCACGCCAATGTGAATTGCTAAATAGCTAATTTCACCTTCTGTCATTTTAAATTTGAGCTACTACAGCTAAAGTTATTTTCCACTAAAAAACGCGCCTAGTTTAAGATTGACAGGGGAAATCTGCTTACCCTTCTACATACATTAAAAACACAAAAAAACATTAATAAAATCAAAATCTTTTCTGACTAATTTTTAGCCATTGATATTTAATTGGATGCTTTGAGGGGAATTCATTGAATTACCAACTACCAGATGCACCACCGCCTCCACTGCGACCACCACCACCACCAAAGCCTCCTGATCTACCACCGAATCCACCACCCGACCCACCAAAACCACCACCACGGCGATTATTATCACCACCGCTACCACCTCTAGCAGTTAAAATACCGCTCATAATCGTACTGACAACGAAAGCCAAAAATAATAGGGGTAATGCGATATGTATCGGATAGCCTTGCCATAAGGTGAACCCTCCAATAGACAGACCATTGAGTAAACCTGTGCCTATACTTCGTTTAACACTGACTCTAGTGATAAATAAACTGATTAATAAGAAACAGATAAAAAATGACACGAGTCCATAGTTAATTAGCTTGAAACCAAAGTCTCCCGCCAATAATGTATTGAGATTTTGCTCCTGATCATCAGTCACTTTTAGGTTAGGATTATCAATTTTCTGTTTCAGCACCAATAATGCATTATCAATACCTTGATAATAGTTATTTTGTTGAAATTGTGGCACTAATTGTTCTCGAATAATATGGCTGGCAACTAAATCGGTAATAGTGCCTTCAAGACCATAACCTACTTCAATGCGCATCCGTTTATCATCTTTTACAATCAGTAATAAGATACCATTATCTTGCCCTTTTTTGCCGATTTTCCATTGGATAAAGACTCTATCCGCATATTGCTCTACGGTTTCATTATCGAGTTTATCGATCATTAACACGGCTATTTGTGCACCATCTGACCTTGGTTGTTCAAAGTCGATTAGGCCTGCTTCTAATGCCTTTTTTTGTGATTCGCTTAATGTTCTAGTGGTATCGATGACACGATGAGAAAATTGGGGAATGTCAGTCAGCCCATAACTGAACCAACTGACTATAAATAATACGCTACATAGGAAATATTTTTTCACGATAATAATTAGCCAAAATTCACTACCGGTGGATTAGATATTTGCTTTTCATCATCAACCGTAAATTGCTGTTTTGGTTGTTTCCCTAGACTATCAGCAACCCATTTAGTCGGTAACTTACGGATATAGATATTAAATGTTTGTACCGCTTCAATATATCGTCCACGAGCAACAGTAATACGATTTTCACTACCCTCAAGCTGACTCATTAAATCTTGATAAAGGGTGTTGGCTTTCAGTTCTGGATAATTTTCACTTACTGCGATTAAGCGACTTAATGCTGTACTCAATTCTGATTGTGCTTGTTGGAATTTTAAGAATAAAGTAGGGTCGGTTAACTGATCAGCATTAATCTGAATCGTTCCGACTTTTGCTCTCGCTTCAGTTACTTGGGTTAAAACTTCTTTTTCGTGTGTGGTGTAACCTTTTACGGTATTGACTAAATTCGGGACTAAATCAGCCCGACGTTTGTATTGATTAAGCACTTCAGACCATGAGGCTGCCACGTTTTCATCCTTAGTTTGGATGCCATTGTAACTTGTAAAATAGATAAACGCTCCAACAACAACTAACACTACAATGATTAATAACGATTTGGTTTTCATCAGTATGCCTCACATTGCTGTTTATTTTACAAACAGTTTAAGCAAGAGGAAATGTCTCTGTCAAGGAATATAAAAACCTTTACACACTTGTGCTTGACTATATTTTATTAACTAGAAATCAGTCAGGAAAAGCGTTGATTTTATTAAAGTTTTTCTCGTGTTTATTTTAAATAAAATCAATTATTTCTATATAAAACTCAAATCTTACTATTAGATTTTAGACTCTTTTGTTATTACTATATTCGTGTCCAAATCAATTTATTATTGCTCACAAAACGTCGTTGGAATGACTAAGTAAATGATAAATAGATAAATTAGCTTTTTTGCTTTTCGATCAAGTTCAATACCTTATTTATTATAGTATAACATCAAAACACTCTAGCTGTGCTGGCTCAAAATAGATATCGCTGTTATTCGGTCGATTCTTAGTATTACGATGAGTATGTTTGAAGTTATCTGAATTTACCCAAGCTTCAAAATCAGCCTTAGATTCCCATTCGGCAAATGAAGAAAATAAGGTGTAATTTTCTTCTGTTTTACCTTGCAAAAAATAAAAACGACTAAATCCTTTCATTTCTTTTAAATGGCTATCACGATTACGCCATATTTCAATAAAAGTATCTTCGCTACCTCGTTTTACTTTAAAACGATTCATGACAATATACATATAAAACTCCTTTTATGTTTATTAAGCATCATATAAAAAAATAGCACGCTATGCGTGCTATTTGTTAATTAAACCTCAGAGGTTATTGATTTTCTTCAGCAGAGTTAAGTAACTCAGCTAAGTTAGCGGTTGCTTCTTCTGCTGAAATCGTTGGTTGGATATCATCTGTTGATGGCATCGCACGTTTACGCAAACGCTCTTTATGATAAGCATAACCCGTACCCGCCGGAATTAATCGACCAACAATCACGTTTTCTTTTAAGCCACGTAATTCGTCATTTTTGCCTGCTACCGCTGCTTCGGTTAAGACGCGAGTTGTTTCTTGGAACGAAGCCGCAGAAATAAACGATTCAGTTGTTAACGAGGCTTTAGTAATACCTAGTAAGTCATGCAAATAAACAATTGGCTCTTTACCTTGTGCTTCAAGTTCACGGTTGATAATCTTCAAGCGTGAAACTTCAAGTTGCTCACCTTCAAGTAGACGAGAACCACCCGGATGAATAACCGTTGCTTTACGTAACATTTGACGAACAATAACTTCAATGTGTTTATCATTGATTTTTACACCTTGTAGACGATAAACTTCTTGAACTTCGTTAACAATGTAACGTGTTACTGCATTGACGCCACGTAAACGTAAAATGTCATGTGCTGATTCAGGTCCATCAGAAATTACATCACCACGTCCAACTTGTTCACCTTCAAATACGTTAAGTTGACGCCATTTTGGAATCATCTCTTCATATGGTTCACTGCCATCTAATGGAGTAATAATTAAGCGACGTTTTCCTTTGGTCTCTTTACCAAATGAAATAATACCGTCAATTTCAGCCAAGATAGCTGATTCTTTCGGTTTACGTGCTTCAAATAAGTCAGCAACACGCGGTAAACCACCAGTAATATCTTTAGTACCAACAGATGCTTGTGGAATACGAGCAAGTGTGTCACCGATATTAATCTCAGCACCATCTTCTAACTGTACTAATGCTTTACCTGGTAAGAAATATTGTGCAAGCATTTCTGTACCCGTAAGGAAAATATCGTTCCCTTTAGCATCAACAAGTTTGATTGCAGGACGTAAATCTTTACCTACACCTGTGCGCTCAGCCACATCTAAAATCACGATAGATGATAAACCAGTTAATTCATCAGTTTGACGTGTAATAGTTTGACCATCGATCATATCAACAAAACGGACAAAACCTTTTGCTTCTGAGATAACTGGCATAGTATGCGGATCCCAGTTAGCAATTGTTTCACCAGCGTCAACAGCTACGCCATCACCTTTACTTAAAATCGAACCATAAGGAACTTTATAAGTTTCTTTCATTCGACCAAGCTCATCGATAATCGTTAACTCAGCATTACGAGAGGTGATAACCAATTTTTTATCTGGGTTAGTCACAAATTTAGCATTACTTAATTTAATACTACCTTTGTTTTTAACTTGAACACTTGATTCAGCCGCTGCTCGAGATGCCGCACCACCGATATGGAACGTACGCATGGTTAACTGTGTACCTGGCTCACCAATTGATTGAGCGGCGATAACACCGATTGCTTCACCTTTATTAACCAAGTGACCACGTGCAAGATCACGACCGTAACATTTCGCACAAACACCAAAGTCAGTATCACATGATACAACCGAACGAACTTTGACACTATCGACTGATTCCGCTTCAAGTAAGTCACAGTAGTGTTCATCAAGTAGTGTATTACGTGGAATTAAGATATCCGCACTACCTGGTTTTAATACATCTTCAGCAGTTACTCGACCTAAAACGCGTTCACGTAGTGGTTCTTTAACATCACCACCTTCAATAACAGGTGTCATGACAACACCTTCTAAGGTGCCACAATCATCTTCTATAACCACTAAATCTTGCGCAACATCAACTAAACGACGGGTTAAGTAACCAGAGTTTGCTGTTTTTAATGCTGTATCAGCAAGACCTTTACGTGCACCATGGGTAGAGATAAAGTACTGTAGTACGTTTAGTCCTTCACGGAAGTTTGCTGTAATTGGTGTTTCGATAATCGAGCCATCAGGTTTTGCCATCAAACCACGCATACCAGCTAACTGACGAATCTGAGCTGCCGAACCACGAGCACCTGAGTCAGCCATCATGTAAATACTGTTGAAAGAAGATTGTACTTCTTCTTCACCGTCACGATTAATCACTTTTTCTGTTGATAAGTTATCCATCATCGCTTTAGCAACACGTTCATTAGCTGCTGCCCAGATATCGATAACTTTATTATAACGTTCACCAGCGGTCACCAGACCTGATTGGAATTGCTCTTGAATTTCAGCAACTTCAATTTCAGCTTCATTGATGATTTGTATTTTCTTCGCAGGGATTTCCATATCATCAATACCAACTGACACACCTGAACGAGCAGCGTATGCAAATCCAGTATACATAATTTGGTCGGCTAAAATTACCGTTTCTTTCATACCTAATTGGCGATAGCAGATATTTAAAATCTTAGAGATCGCTTTTTTACCAAGCGGTTGATTGATAACAGAAAAACTCATACCTTTAGGCATGATTAACCATAAAATTGCGCGTCCAATTGTTGTATCAATAACTGAAGTGGTTTCTTCCCACTCACCCACATTATTATGATGGCTTTCAGTAATACGAACTTTAACCTTAGCGTGTAGTTCAACTAGGCCTAAACGATACAGTTTTTCTGCTTCTTTAGGGCCTGTTAATACCATGCCTTCACCTTTTGCATTGACTTTATCACGAGTCATATAGTAAAGGCCCAAAACTACGTCCTGTGAAGGAACAATAATAGGCTCACCACTCGCAGGTGAAAGGATGTTATTAGTCGACATCATTAACGCACGTGCTTCTAGTTGAGCTTCTAACGTTAATGGAACGTGAACCGCCATTTGGTCACCATCGAAGTCGGCGTTAAAGGCCGCACAAACTAATGGGTGCAATTGAATTGCTTTACCTTCAATTAGAATCGGTTCAAATGCTTGAATACCTAATCTATGTAATGTTGGTGCACGGTTTAGTAATACTGGGTGTTCACGAATAACTTCATCTAAGATATCCCAAACAACTGCATCCTCACGCTCAACCATTTTTTTCGCTGCTTTAATTGTAGTAGCGAAGCCTCGGCGCTCTAATTTGCCATAAATAAATGGTTTGAATAATTCTAATGCCATTTTTTTAGGTAAACCACACTGATGCAAGTGCAAGTATGGACCTACAGTAATAACTGAACGGCCAGAATAATCAACACGTTTACCTAATAGGTTTTGACGGAAACGACCTTGCTTACCTTTGATCATATCGGCAAGTGATTTTAATGGACGTTTGTTTGAACCAGTAATAGCTCGTCCACGACGACCATTATCTAGTAATGCATCAACAGATTCTTGTAACATTCGTTTTTCATTACGTACAATGATATCTGGTGCAGCTAAGTCTAATAAACGTTTTAAACGGTTATTACGGTTAATCACTCGACGATAAAGGTCATTAAGATCTGATGTTGCAAAACGCCCGCCATCAAGTGGAACTAATGGACGTAAATCTGGTGGCAGAACCGGTAATACATTTAGAATCATCCACTCAGGTTTATTTTCAGACTGAATAAATGCTTCAATAATTTTGATACGTTTAGTTAACTTTTTGCGTTTAGTTTCTGAATTAGTCGTTGATAATTCATCACGTAAAGCTTCACATTCCGCTTGAACATCAATATTTCGTAATAACTCTTGAATAGCTTCTGCGCCCATGCGAGCATCAAATTCGTCACCAAACTCTTCTAGTGCGTCTAAATATTGCTCTTCAGTTAAGATCTGACCTCGTTCAAGATTTGTCATGCCTCCATCAAGAACCATAAATGATTCAAAATAAAGGACTCGTTCAATATCACGAAGAGGCATATCAAGTAATAAACCAATACGAGACGGTAATGATTTTAAAAACCAGATATGTGCTGTTGGTGACGCAAGTTCAATGTGTCCCATACGTTCTCGGCGGACTTTAGCTTGAGTTACTTCAACACCACATTTTTCACAGATCACACCACGGTGTTTTAAACGTTTATATTTTCCACATAAACATTCGTAATCTTTTACGGGTCCAAAAATACGCGCACAAAACAATCCATCTCGTTCTGGTTTGAAAGTACGGTAGTTGATTGTTTCAGGTTTTTTAACTTCACCAAAAGACCATGAGCGAATCATATCAGGAGAGGCAAGACCTATCTTGATGGCATCAAAATCTTCTGTTTTTGTTTGTGCTTTTAGAAACTTTAGTAAGTCTTTCACAATTGACTCCTATGGAGTTAAACCAATTAGATAACTTATTATTGCTAATAAGTTATCCCTATAAATAGAAATCATTTAAGTTAGCAAAAATTACTCTTCATCTAACTCAATATTGATACCTAGCGAACGAATCTCTTTTAACAATACATTAAAGGATTCCGGAATCGCAGGTTCCATACGATGATCACCATCTACAATATTTTTATACATTTTAGTACGGCCATTCACATCATCTGATTTAACCGTTAACATTTCTTGTAAGGTATAAGCAGCACCATATGCTTCAAGTGCCCACACTTCCATTTCACCGAAACGTTGACCACCAAATTGAGCTTTACCACCCAATGGTTGTTGAGTCACCAAACTATATGAACCAGTAGAACGAGCATGCATTTTATCGTCAACTAAGTGATTCAATTTAAGCATGTACATGTAACCTACTGTAACTGGACGTTCAAATTGTTCACCTGTACGACCGTCATATAGGGTAATTTGCCCAGATGTTGGTAGATCACCAAGTTCAAGTAGTGATTTAATTTCTTGCTCTTTAGCGCCATCAAATACTGGAGTAGCAAGTGGCATACCATTACGCAAGTTTTGAGCTAAATTCATGACTTCTTGATCTGTAAATTCAGCCACATTCACTTTTTGAGCAGCCCCTAAACCAAGATCATACGCTTTTTGAATGAATTCACGTAATTTTGCTAGCTCTTGCTGTTCTTTTAGCATCGTATCGATCTTTTGACCGATTCCTTTTGCTGCCATACCTAAGTGAGTTTCTAGGATCTGTCCAATATTCATACGAGAAGGAACACCTAGCGGATTTAATACGATATCAACTGGGCGACCTTTGTCATCATATGGCATATCTTCAATTGGATTAATCTTAGAAATAACCCCTTTGTTACCATGACGACCAGCCATTTTATCACCAGGCTGAATTTGACGTTTAACAGCTAAATAAACTTTCACAATTTTGAGTACACCAGGTTGTAAATCATCACCTTGAGTGATCTTCATGCGCTTAGCTTCTAGTTTTTTGTTAAACTCGGCTTTAATTTCGTCGTATTGCTCAGCAAGTTGCTCTAGTTGAGCTTGTTTGTCTTCGTTTGCAATACCGATTGTTAACCATTTTTCACGAGGTAATGCATCTAATTTATCTGCTTTAATTCCGCCTGAAATTAATACATCACGGATACGAGCAAATAAAGCTGCTTCTAAGATTTTTAGTTCTTCTGTTAAGTCTTTTCGCGCTTGTTTAAGCTGCATCTCTTCGATTTCTAGTGCACGTTTATCTTTTTGTACACCATCTCGAGTAAAGACTTGGACATCAATAACTGTACCCGAAACACCATTTGGTACACGCAATGAAGTATCTTTAACATCAGATGCTTTTTCACCAAAAATAGCACGAAGTAATTTTTCTTCTGGTGTTAGTTGAGTTTCACCTTTAGGTGTTACTTTACCAACTAAAATATCACCGCCTTGAACTTCAGCACCAATATAAACAATACCTGATTCATCAAGCTTAGAAAGTGCTGCTTCGCCCACATTTGGAATATCCGCAGTAATTTCTTCTGCACCTAATTTAGTATCTCGAGAAATACAAGATAGCTCTTGAATATGAATCGAAGTGAAACGGTCATCTTGTACCACTTTTTCAGAAACTAAAATAGAATCCTCAAAGTTATAACCATTCCATGGCATAAATGCCACGCGCATATTTTGACCTAATGCTAATTCACCTAAATCGGTTGATGGACCATCAGCAAGCACATCACCACGCTCAACTTTTTCGCCTAATTCCACACACGGAATTTGATTGATACATGTATTTTGGTTAGAACGGGTATATTTAGTTAAATTATAAATATCTATCCCAGTTTCGCCTGCATATATTTCATCAGCATTAACATTAACCACAATACGTGATGCATCAACATATTGTACTGTACCTCCACGACGCGCAACTGCAGTAACACCTGAGTCAACCGCTACCGCTCGCTCCATACCTGTACCAACAAATGGTTTTTCGGCTTTTAGCGTTGGCACTGCTTGACGTTGCATGTTCGCACCCATTAAAGCACGGTTCGCATCATCGTGCTCTAAGAATGGAATTAATGAAGCACCAACAGATACAATTTGTTGCGTTGATACGTCCATATAATGGATTTGTTCAGGACTATATAAGCCAGACTCACCACTTAAACGACAAGTTACTAAATCTTCTTTAAAACGACCATTCTCATCAAGATTTGAGTTAGCCTGTGCAATGACAAATTCACTTTCATCAATAGCTGATAAATAATTAATTTCATCAGTAACAACACCGTCAATAACTCGACGATATGGCGTTTCTAAAAATCCATACTCATTAGTACGAGCATAAACCGCTAATGAGTTTATCAAACCGATGTTCGGACCTTCCGGTGTTTCAATTGGACAAACACGTCCATAATGAGTTGGATGTACGTCACGAACTTCAAATCCAGCTCGTTCACGTGTTAAACCACCCGGACCTAATGCAGAAATACGACGTTTATGCGTAATTTCAGATAATGGATTGTTTTGATCCATAAATTGCGATAACTGGCTTGAACCAAAGAATTCACGAATCGCAGCCGAAATTGGTTTCGCATTAATCATATCTTGTGGCATGAGTGAATCAAGGTCACCTAAAGATAAACGCTCTTTCACTGCACGTTCAACACGAACTAAACCAATACGGAATTGGTTCTCTGCCATTTCACCAACGCTACGGATACGACGATTACCTAAGTGATCAATATCGTCGACTTCACCGTGACCATTACGAATAGCAATTAATTTCTTCATTACGTCAACGATATCATCTTTAGTTAAGACGCTTTCGCCTTCAATATCATCACGACCTAAAGAACGATTAAACTTCATTCGACCAACTGCCGATAAATCATAACGTTCATCAGAGAAGAATAAGTTATCAAATAATGCTTCAGCCGCTTCTTTTGTTGGTGGCTCACCAGGACGCATCATTCGATAAATTTCAACCAATGCACCTAATCGATCTCGCGTTGAATCAACATTCAATGTTTCAGAAATAAATGCACCATGATCTAAATCATTAGTGAATAATGTCTCTATTTTTTTATATCCAGCGTTAGATAATTCAACCAATAGTTCTAATGAGATTGGTGTATTGGCAAAAGCAATCACTTCACCTGTTTCTTCGTTAATATAATTTTTAGCAAGAACTTTGTTAACAATATATTCAACAGGTACATCAATTTTACTAACTTTATCTTTTTCTAATTCACGAATATGACGAGCTGTAATACGACGGCCTTTTTCAGCATATATTTTACCTTTTGATTCAATATCAAATAATGCTGTATCACCACGTAAACGCTCAGGGACAAGATCCATTTTTAATTTAGATTTGCCAATTTCGAAATTAGTTTTTTCAAAGAAAATATCTAAAATCTCTTCAGTTTCATAACCTAGAGCACGTAAAATAATTGTTGCAGGAAGCTTACGACGGCGGTCAATTCGAGCAAAAAGATTATCTTTAGGATCAAATTCAAAATCAAGCCAAGAGCCACGATAAGGAATAATCCGAGCATTATATAAAACTTTCCCAGAAGAGTGCGTTTTACCTTTATCACTATCAAAGAACACACCAGGGCTACGATGTAACTGTGAAACAATAACGCGCTCAGTACCATTAATTACGAATGTACCATTATCTGTCATTAAAGGAATTTCGCCCATATAGACGTCTTGTTCTTTAATATCTTTTACTGTTCCTTCTGGTGCATCTTTATCATAAATAACTAAACGTAATTTTACGCGCAATGGTGCTGAGTAAGTGATCCCTCTAATTTGACATTCTTTAACATCAAACACAGGTTCGCCCATTTTAAAGCTCACGTATTGTAACTCAGCGTTACCACTATAACTTTTTATTGGAAATATTGAACGAAAAGCGGCTTCTAAACCATATTGACCTTCTGGATCTTGCTCAATAAATTTCTGGAACGAATCAAGTTGAATAGAAAGAAGATACGGTATATCCAAAACTTGTGGACGTTTACCAAAATTCTTACGAATTCGTTTTTTCTCGGTATAAGAGTAAACCATTAGTTCCTCAACTTGCTTATCTGCTATTTTAGCATGATTAATATTCATCAGGGATACTATCGATAACTGATAACACCTGACACCTCATCGAAAATATCTATAAATATCAATTGATTAGGCTTAATAAATATACTATTTCTTTATTACTTTTTATTGATAATCTTCAAATAAAATTCTTTAACTTATTATAGCGCAAAAAGGCTGGAGGTATAAAACCCCCAGCCATTTGCTGTGTTGTCGATAAACTTATTTAAGTTCAACAACCGCACCTGATTCTTCAAGCGCTTTTTTAAGTTCTTCAGCATCAGCTTTACTAACGCCTTCTTTAACTGTCGCTGGAGCTGATTCAACAAGATCTTTCGCTTCTTTAAGACCAAGACCTGTTGCGCCACGAACTGCTTTGATAACAGCTACTTTATTAGCACCAACATCTTTTAAGATTACATCAAATTCAGATTTTTCTTCTGCTGCTTCAGCTGGACCTGCTGCTGCAACTGCAACAGCTGCTGCTGCAGAAACACCGAATTTTTCTTCCATCATTGATACAAGTTCAACAATGTCCATAACAGACATTTCAGCAACTGCATCTAAAATTTGTTCTTTAGTGATAGACATAATATAGTTTCCCAAATTTACATTTTCTAATTAATAAAATTCACAATCAAACTGCCAATTAAGCAGCTTCTTTTTGATCGCGAACCGCTGCAAGAGTACGAACCAATTTGCCAGCTGCGGCTTCTTTCATGGTTGACATCAAGCGAGCTAATGCTTCTTCATATGTAGGTAATGTTGCTAAGCGATCAATGTTCGCTGCAGTAATCAACTCACCTTCAAAGGCTGCGGCTTTAATCTCAAATTTATCATTTTCTTTAGCAAACGCTTTAAAAATACGCGCTGCAGCACCTGGGTGCTCATTTGAAAATGCAATTAGAGTTGGACCAACAAACGTATCTTTTAAACACTCGTATTGAGTACCCTCAACAACACGGCGTAATAGCGTATTACGAACAACACGCATATAAACACCAGCTTCACGAGCAGATTTACGTAATGCAGTCATTTTTTCTACAGTAACGCCACGAGAATCCGCAACAACTGCAGATAGCGCACCTTTGGCGATTTCGTTAACTTCAGCAACAATTTCTTGTTTATTTTGAAGATTTAGTGCCATTGGTATTGCTCCTGGATTATACTAGGCCAAAGCCTAGACTTATTTCAACTAGCTACAAATGTAACTAGCACAACCACGATGAGCAGAAACCTTCTATTATATCTTATCAGGCTCTGTCACCGTCTACGTAGGAAAATTAAGTAGTCAAACTTCAACCACACCTACGGTCTTGGACGGGGTCTGGTTAAGGCCAGACACCAACCGATTTCTTTATTTAATTATAAAAATAATTAAACTGTTGCATTTAATGTTGCTTGATCAATTGCAACACCAGCGCCCATTGTAGTAGAAAGACTAACTTTCTTAATAAATACACCTTTTGCAGATGCTGGTTTTGCACGTTTCAATGCAACTAGTAATGCTTCTAAATTCTCTTTAAGCTTATCTGCATCAAAATCAGCTTTACCGATAGTAGTATGGATAATACCATTTTTATCATTACGATAACGAATTTGACCAGCTTTAGCATTTTTTACAGCTTCAGCAACATTAGGAGTTACAGTACCAACTTTAGGATTTGGCATTAAACCACGAGGTCCTAAAATTTGACCTAATTGACCAACAACACGCATAGCGTCAGGTGATGCGATAACAACATCAAAATCCATTTCGCCTTTTTTGATTTGATCAGCAAGATCATCCATACCCACTAATTCAGCACCAGCTTCTTTAGCTGCTTCTGCATTTGCACCTTGAGTAAATACAGCTACGCGAACGCTACGACCAGTACCATGTGGAAGTACAATTGCACCACGAACATTTTGGTCTGATTTACGTGAATCGATACCTAAATTAACAGCAACATCGACGCTTTCAGTGAATTTAGCTGTAGCTAATTCTTTTAATAAAGCGATCGCTTCGTTGATATCATATTGTTTAGTTGCATTTACTTTTTCGCGGATAAGTTTAGCTTTTTTAGATAGTTTAGCCATGAATTAACCCTCCACTTCCAAGCCCATTGAACGAGCAGTTCCTTCGATAGAACGCATCATCGTTTCAATAGTAGCACCATTCATATCTGCAGCTTTTAATTCAGCGATTTCGCGAATTTGAGCACTCGTTACTTTACCTACTTTTTTCTTATTAGGTTCACCTGAACCAGACTTAATTTTAGCAGCTTTCTTTAATAAAACAGCAGCCGGAGGCGTCTTAGTTACAAAAGTGAATGAACGATCAGAATACACTGTAATTACTACAGGAATCGGTAAACCTTTTTCCATGCTTTCTGTTTTAGCATTAAACGCTTTACAGAATTCCATGATATTAACACCGTGTTGACCAAGTGCTGGACCAACTGGTGGACTAGGATTTGCTGCACCAGCCGCTACTTGCAACTTGATGTAAGCTTGTACTTTTTTTGCCATTTTAGTTTCCTTTGCTCGGGTGCGAACGCCTCTATTAATAATAGATATTAATAAATAGACAGCTCCCCTAAGTTAAATGAGGGCAGAATTATCCTATAATCCAATTAAAAATGCAAGATTTATTTAAAACAGGATAAATCAAAAGCAGAGCAACAACTCTGCTTTTAGTTTAAATAACTAAAACAAATTAAAGAACATTCACTGCATTAAGTTCTTTAAATGCTAGCTCTAAACGCTCAATTAAAGAATCTTGTCCTTTACGTAACCATACTCGAGGATCATAGTATTTTTTATTTGGCGCATCCGTACCTTCAGGGTTACCTAATTGACCTTGTAGATATGCTTCATTTGCTTTGTAGTATTCTAAAATACCTGACCAGTTAGCCCATTGAGTATCTGTGTCAATATTCATTTTGATTACACCATAACTTACTGCTTCAGCAATTTCTTCTGGTGTTGAACCTGAACCACCATGGAATACAAAATTCAATGATTTAGCAGGTAAATTAAATTTTTCAGATACATATTTTTGTGAGTTATCTAAAATTTTCGGTGTTAACTTAACGTTACCAGGTTTATAAACACCATGTACGTTACCAAATGAAGCAGCGATAGTAAAACGAGGGCTAATAGCGCTTAAACGTTCATAAGCATATGCCACATCTTCAGGTTGAGTATAAAGTGCTGAGCTGTCCATATGGCTGTTATCAACACCATCTTCTTCACCACCAGTACAACCTAACTCTAGCTCTAATGTCATTTTCATTGCCGACATACGAGCAAGATATTGACAACAGATATCAATATTATCTTTCAGTGTTTCTTCAGAAAGGTCGATCATATGAGATGAGAATAAAGGTTTACCTGTTTTTGCAAAATGAGTTTCACCAGCATCAAGTAATCCATCAATCCATGGAAGTAATTTTTTAGCACAATGGTCAGTATGAACAATAACTGGAACCCCATATTTCTCAGCCATAAGATGAACATGTTTTGCACCAGAAATGGCACCTAAAATAGCACATTCTTGTCCTTCTAATTTTAAGCCTTTACCAGCAATAAATTGAGCGCCACCATTAGAAAATTGGACAATAACAGGAGAACCTACTTTTGCAGCTGTTTCAATAACAGCATTAATTGTATTCGTATCAACACAGTTAACCGCAGGTATTGCAAAGTTATTTTCGCGAGCGATTTGAAATACTTTTTGAACATCATCACCAGTCACAACACCAGGTTTAACAACATCTGAAATCTTTGTAGCCATCTTGTTACCTATAAGTTATCTATATAAAAAGTAAAGGATGAGTACTTTCCCATCCTTTCTATTGAACTAAATATTATGCTTTTGCTCTAGCTTCTAGCATCGCTACAGCTGGTAGTTTTTTACCTTCAACAAATTCAAGGAAAGCACCACCACCAGTTGAAATATAAGAAATTTTATCTTCAATACCAAATAAATCAATTGCAGCTAAAGTATCACCACCACCAGCTATTGAAAATCCTTCGCTATCTGCAATTGCTTTAGCAACAATTTCAGTTCCACGACGGAAATTAGGGAACTCAAAAACACCGACAGGACCATTCCATAAAATGGTTTTAGCATTTTTAATGATATTTGCTAAGACCTCTGCTGATTTATCGCCTAAATCAAGAATTTGTTCATTTTCTTTAACATCTTGAACTGATTTTTCTGTTGCAACAGCTGTTTCACTAAATTCAGTTGCCACACGTACATCAGTTGGAACTGGGATTTCACAATTAGCCATTAGTTTTTTAGCTTCAGGGATTAAATCAGCTTCATAAAGTGATTTGCCCACATTATAGCCTTCTGCGGCAATAAAGGTATTTGCAATACCACCACCAACGATAATTTGATCAGCAATTTTTGATAGAGAATCAAGTACAGTCAATTTAGTTGACACTTTTGAACCAGCAACAATTGCAACCATTGGGCGAGCAGGATTATCTAAAGCTTTACCTAACGCATCAAGCTCAGCGGCTAATAATGGACCTGCACAAGCAACTGGAGCAAATTTACCTGCACCATGAGTTGAAGCTTGAGCTCGGTGAGCAGTACCAAAAGCATCCATCACATAAATATCACAAAGTGCTGCATATTTTTTAGATAAAGCTTCATCATCTTTACCTTCACCAACATTAAAGCGGACATTTTCAAGAACAACTAATTCACCTTCCTTAACATCCACACCATCAAGGTAATCTTTTACTAAACGGACAGGGAATGATACATGTTCTTTTAAGTAATCAACAACTGGTTGTAATGAAAATTCAGGATTATATTCACCTTCTGTTGGACGACCAATATGCGAGGTAACCATTACTTTCGCGCCTTTCTTGATGGCCTCTTCAATAGTAGGTAATGATGCTTTAATACGTGCATCTGAAGTCACCTTACCATTTTTCACTGGCACATTAAGATCTGAACGAATAAATAAACGTTTTCCTTTTAGATCAAGATCTTGCATTCTAATAATAGACATGATACTTCCTCTCTATAAAATATAAATAAAATAAAACTTTTTTTATTCTAACATAAAATTTCTTTTTAGGTTATACACATTTATTGGTCAAATGGTAAACATTTATTAACAACAAAAAATGTCCAATTATATTTTTTTATACAACAGCATTGACAACAGAAAGAAAATCAGGCATATTTTGCCACCTTATTAATATGTAATTTTTATCTAAACTTGGGAGTTGACTTTGGCTAATATCAAATCAGCTAAAAAACGTGCGATTCAATCTGAAAAACGCCGTAAACATAATGCTAGCAACCGCTCAATGATGCGCACTTATATTAAAAAAGTTTACGCCGCTGTTGCAGCTGGTGATAAACAAACAGCTGAAGTAGCATTCAAAGATATGCAAACAGTTGTTGACCGCCAAGCGGCTCGTGGATTAATCCACAAAAATAAAGCTGCTCGTCATAAAGCTAATTTAATTAAGCAAATCAAAGCGTTAGGTTAATAGTTTTATTTATTAACTGTTAACTATCATAGTTAAAGAAAAATAATAAAAAGTGGTGTAAACCACTTTTTTTATTTGTATACTAATTATTTATGTAATGTTAATAAAATAAAAGAGAGTCTATTGTGGTTCAGCGTGATTATGTTAGAAAAAAGAGCCAATCAAAAAAAAATAAGTCACGAAATAAGCCTAATCTAATGATATTTTTGGCTATCATTATAGTCATATTATTTTCAACTATTCTCTACTTTATTTCAAATAACACCCCCAAGAAAGTTATTGAAACTCCAAAAGCAAAAACTCAACCACCTGCTATAACCCTACCAGAGCAACCTCAAGAGCGTTGGACATATCTCAAAGAGTTAGAAACACCAAATGCAAATAATGGTGCAACACCAAGTTCAATAGCTAATGAAAGACAGCGAATTTTAGATAGTTTTGCAAACAGTACTTATACTGCTATACCAGCATCACAAGGCAGCTCAGCAACACAAAATCAAATAACAAATACAGCTGTACAACCAACTTCAACAGTTACCAATAAATGGCTCTTGCAGTGTGGTGCATTCAAAGATAAATCTAATGCTGACACACTAAAAGCTAAGCTTGCAATGACTGGCGTTAGCGGCAATATCTCTTCAGGGCAATTATATAAGGTCACTGTCGGGCCATATGAAAGTAAAAAAGAAGCAAGTAAGGCGTTAAACTCATTAAATAACAATGGGATTAATAACTGTGTTATTTCTAACTAAAAAAACAATGAAATTAGTTAAGCAAATACAAATTTTTACGAAAATGTTATGGGAGCGTATAAACAACGATCGCCTAACAACCTCTGCTGCTGGGCTGGCTTATACAACAATACTGGCTCTAGTACCTCTTATTACTGTTATTTTTTCCCTATTGTCTGCTTTTCCTATGTTTGGAGAAGTTAGCCATTCATTGAAACAATTAATTTATAACAATCTTGTCCCTACTGCCAGTGATACAATTCAAAATTACTTAGAGCAATTTATAACCAACACTAAAAAAATGACTTTTTTTGGTGTAATTGGTTTAATCGTTACCTCACTATTACTTATTAACTCAATTAATACGACACTTAATCATATTTGGAAAACCCAAAAAAAACGCTCTTTTATGTACAACCTAACCATATACTGGACAATATTAACTTTAGGTCCTATTTTAGTTGGTGCAAGCATAGCAGTAAGTTCATACATATTTTCTTTAAAATGGTTTTCAGCAGCGACAACAAACACTATTTTGCTTAGTAGCCTACCATTTTTTATTTCTATATTGGGATTTTGGTTACTTTATAGCATTATCCCAACGGAATCAGTACCATTAAAAGAATCAATGATTGGCGCCCTTGTTGCTGCAATATTATTTGAATTAGGTAAACGCATTTTCGCATTATATGTTACTTCGTTTCCAACATATCAACTTATTTACGGAGTAGTATCATCCATTCCTATCATGTTAGTTTGGATCTACTTTTCTTGGTGCATTGTTTTATTCGGAGCTGAATTTGCAGCAACCTTAACTGACTATAACCGACAAAAAAAGCACATTATTAATAATCCCCCTTTACCAGAGTAATTAACTTATGATCGCCTTAATCCAACGAGTAAAAAAAGCTAGTGTTGCCGTCGACAATAATATTATTGGCCAAATTAATCAGGGTTTACTGGTTTTACTTGGAGTTGAACAAAACGATGACGAACAAAAAGCAATTCGTTTATGTGAAAAAGTATTAGGCTATCGTATTTTCAGTGATAATGAAGGAAAAATGAACCTAAATGTTAGTCAAGCAAATGGAGAAATACTAGTTGTTTCTCAATTTACTCTAGCTGCAGATACTAAAAAAGGGATGCGTCCAAGTTTTACTAAAGGAGCTAAGCCTGATGAAGCAAATAGGCTTTACCAGTTTTTTGTAGAACAATGTCAGCAAAAAATAATGACGCAAACTGGTCAGTTTGCGGCTGATATGCAAGTATCATTGATTAATGACGGTCCAGTAACATTTTGGTTACAAGTTTGATCATATAATTAAATAAATATTTAGATAATATTTTACAACTTATTTAAATAGTTAAATAGTTAAATTCTTATATCTGTATCTAGCCTATAACTAATCTTAGCTTATTAATCATCAATGGTTAAATTGCGGGTGGTCAAATCAAAAGGCGTTAATTGATAAACATAATAGTTAAGCCAATTGCTAAATAATAGATAAGCATGGCTACGCCAAGTCGCTTTGGGTTGTAAATCAGGATTATTATCAGGGAAATAATTATCAGGAAGATCAGGATGAATACCTGCTTTTAAGTCACGAAAATATTCATTCGCTAATGTAAATGAATCATATTCGGGATGCCCTGTCACAAACGCCATGCGTTTATCTGCCGTTGCCATTAAATAAGGTCCTGTGATATCAGATTTTGCTAAAATCGTTAAATCCGTATAATTTTTAATTTTATCAAGTGGAAAATCAGCATATCGTGAATGAGGAGCTAAAAAGCTATCATCAAAACCACGAGTTAAAATCGCATTAGGCTGAACAATTTGATGTTGATAAACGCCTGACAACTTATGTGTTCGTGTAAATTTAGGCAAATCATATAATACATTCAAAGCGGCTTGAACAGCCCAACAAACAAACATTGTTGATGTAACATGTTCTTTAGCCCAAGAAATAATCTCAAATAATTTTGGCCAATAAACCACGTCAGAAAATGCAACTTTACCTAAAGGGGCACCAGTTATTATTAATCCATCAAAATTCTGTTCACGAATATCATCAAAATCACAATAAAAACTATTCAAATGTTCGACTGGTGTATTTTTTGATTCACGTTGGTCTATTCGCAATAATTGGATATTAATTTGCAAAGATGAGTTAGAAAGTAATCGTAAAAACTGATTTTCGGTTTCTATTTTTTTAGGCATTAAGTTTAGAAAAAGAAGCTTAAGTGGACGAATTTCTTGAGTATTTGCCCGAGACGAGGTCATAACAAAAACATTTTCATTACGCAACACATCAACAGCGGGTAATGAATCAGGAATACAGATAGGCATAACAAAAGCTCCTAAACACAATCAGTTATTTTAAAACACCTAAAATAGACGTCTAGAAATCTATACAGCTAAATATAATTTGTTTTAAATGATTTGTCGAGACTTTTTATTGAATAATAATAGATATGATATTTAACATAAAATCATAACAATAGCTAAATATATTATTGATGATTATAGACATAAAAAGTTTCTTAAAAAGCTCGCGTATCAGTTCGCCACGAATCGGCCGTTAGCGCCTCCCCAAAATAGCTATTTATCAACTTCTGTGTAATATCACTTAATGGCGAAGCCAACACTTCGGCTGTATTACCATATTCAACAAGATCACCATTGTGCATAACTAAAATCTCATCACTAATATGTTTCATCATGCCAATATCTTGAGTAACATAAACATAAGAAATATTTTGTTCAGCCTGTAATGACAACATTAAATTCACAATTTGTGAACGCATCGAAATATCTAATGCCGCTAAAGCTTCATCTAAAATTATCACCTTGGGTTTTAAAATCAATGCACGAGCTAATGCAACACGTTGTTTTTGTCCTGCAGCCATCACAGAGGGGTAATAAGAAGCATGTTCTGGCAATAATCCGACTTGTTTTAATACACTACTAATTAACTTTTCACGCTCATGAACATTGTAATGAGTATGGCATTTTAATGGGATTTCTAATAATTGCCCAATACGCAATCTAGGATCGAACGAACTTTCTACATGTTGAAATATCATACGAATTAACTGGCAACGATGGTTATAATCGCCATACTCAACTTTATTACCATCAATCCAAATATCACCACTATTCGGTTCTATCATGCCCACTAACATTTTTGCCAAAGTCGACTTTCCTGAACCATTTTGCCCAATAATAGCCAGGGTTTTACCCTCATTTAATGAAAAAGAGATAGGGTTAACCGCATTAATTCGTAAATGACCAAAAAATCCTTTGGGTATTTTAAATTGCTTAGATAAGTTACGCACTTTTAATATTGGATTCATTGTATATTCCTATTATTTATGGTCACTCATCAGTATTTAACGGAAAATGACAGGCTACGAAATGATCTTTTATCGGTATTAGCTCAGGGGCTTGAATGCATTTTTTTTGCGCATAAGGACATCTTGGTCCTAATCGACATCCAATTGGTAAACGCTCAAGAGAAGGAATCACTCCTGGTAAAGTATTTAATGGACTTTTATGTGGCATCGCTTTACCAAAATCTGGAATTGCATAAATTAAAGCTTGAGTATAAGGATGATAAGGTGATTTAATTAGCTCTTCACTATCAGCAACTTCAACTGTTTGCCCACAATACAGTACGTTAATACGATCTGTCCATCGAGTCACCATCTGCAAATCATGGCTAATAAGTAAAATAGTAGTACCCATGTTTTGATTCATACTAGCCAACAATCTAAAGATTTGCGCTTCAGTTGTGGCTTCCATCGCATTTGTCGGCTCATCTGCTATCAGTAGTTTTGGTTGATTAGCCAATGCAATTGCAATCATCACTTTTTGACACTCACCTTCTGTCAATTCAAATGGGTAAGATTTTAATATTTCCTTATGATGTTTAATGCCAACTCGATGTAACAGTTCAATGGCACGATTTTTACGCCAAAATAACCTTTGCCACCAATGCCCTTTAAAAGTTCGGCTTGGTATCGCCTCAATCAATTGTTGACCAATTTTCATTGAAGGATCTAAGCAAGATTGTGGTTCTTGAAATATCATCGAAATATTATCACTAATGACTTTTCGACGCTGTTTAGGTGTTAACTTTAATAAGTCAATATTATCAAAATGAAAGCGATCAGCTGAAATTTTCCAATTATGATTAGTCACTCCTAAAATGGCCTTAGCAATAAGGCTTTTTCCTGATCCTGATTCACCAACCAAGCCTCGAATTTCGCCTTCAGATAACTTCAAATTAACACGGTCAATCGCGCGCAAAAGGCCATCTGGCGTAATAAACTCAATGGTCAAATTTCGAATATCTAATAATGCCATAATTAAGTTCCTGCCCGCTGTCCATACAACCCAAAATTGAACAAATAAACAAAAATAATTGTAGCTGACACCGCAATTCCAGGAGATAAAAAGGCTAAATAATTAGTTGCAATAATATCTTTCATTTGAAACATCATCATGCCTAAATCAGGTCGGGAAACATCGTTAGCAAAACCTAAAAAAGTTATAGTCGTAATAGATAAAATAATTGAACCAAATAACGAAACAATTTCGGTCAAATAGACAGGTAAAATATTAGGTAAAATGTAATGGTTTAAAATTGAAAATGACGATAAACCATCAAGCCTATAAGCTGTAATATAAGTTTTATTCCATTCATTGATAATACTCTGATGAATATTGTAAATAAATCTCGGTGTATATGATAGCCCAATAATCAATAACATATTGGTAATATCATCCTTAAATAATAAGCTAATAACAATCACACCAAGTAACGGAGGAACAACCATACAGAATTTAAAAACAAATAATACAAAAGGACGTATCAACGATATAAAAAACATTAAGTAATTAATTAACCCACCAATGACAACCACATAAAATACTGTTTTTAATGTCATTGACATAGTTGAACGATAACCTATAAGTAAAAAACCAAAAATATCTTGTCCTTTATCATTTGTTCCTAATATATGATTGATATCACCATTAGGCCACCAAGCTGGAGGTAATAAAGCAGGATAAATCGGATCTAAATGAGCATGAAAGAACCACTTAGTTGACAATGCCACAAATGTAATCGCCAATATACCATAAAAGCCAACAATCAAATAAAGATTACTATGCAACCGATTAAAGCATGAATTTACACGTTTAAGTAACCTTACTCGCCTAGACATAATGTTCCTTATGGCGTAAAGGATAAATCACAATCGCCAAAATTTCGCCTAATAATGTTAATAAACTAATAACAGTGCCACAAGCTAAAATGGCAATAGAAATAATAAAATAATTATGATCACGATAAGCAATCATCACCCACTGTCCAAGCCCTACTCGATTAAATAGAATTTCAATAACCATCGTTGAGAATAACAACGTTGTAGTATTATATGTCAGCTGTGGAATGGTCACTGGAATAGAATTAGGTAATAAATGCCGACGTAAAATTTTAAACGGTGAGCGTTCGCGGATAACTGCCATTTTAATAAAATTCTGTCTCGATATATTTTTTACATTTTGACTGATTAATTGAATAGTCATAATGCTAGGCTGAATAGCTAAAAAAATAATTGGCAAAATTAAATAATGTAATTGTTCAAGTAGTGCTGGCCATTTAGATGTATTTGTTGAAATAAAAATATCCAATAAAGAAGTTCCCGTTACCGACGGTGACATATCAAAATTCATTGATACAAGCCAAGTTGGTGATAACCAATACATCACAATAATAACAAGCATAACGATAGGACAAGAATACAGCAATAAAGCCCCTAAGCGAATCGTACTATTTAACCAATTAATATTGCTTAAGCCAAGAAACACACCTAAAGGCAACCCAACAACTAAAGCAACCAATAGAGCAAGAATACACAATTCAAATGTTGCTAATAATGTATGAAAAAACGGTACTGTTTCTCCTGTTAATAATCTAAATTGACCTTGCAACAACTGCTTAAAAAAAGCAATATAAGCATCAATAAAATTTAGATTATGAAAGTTAGACATTGAATGAGGGGTAAAATAAACTAAACAGAAGCTAATCTGAGCTAGCACGCAAATAATAAATAAAAACGTAACTATTTTCTTAAAAATATAGATAATCATTGTTTATCTTTATTGATATGATAAATCAACAAAACACGGTAACATAAAAACATCACCGTGTTTTGATTTATCTATTTATTAATCCGGTATCACCGGTTTACTTGCTGCAGCATATGCATGATCTTGCGCACTTAAACCGCCAGCATTACCTTTTCCTTCAAAACAATAATCTGACTCATCACGTGCTTTCACTCCAATATCAGAAGTCACATATTCTGGTGCGGGAGCTTTAGCCATTGCAGATGAAGAATAACCTATTGATTGAAAGTCATTAATTTCCAAATCGACATCATTACTA
Organism: Gilliamella sp. Pas-s27; assembly: GCF_009795865.1. NCBI lineage: Bacteria > Pseudomonadati > Pseudomonadota > Gammaproteobacteria > Orbales > Orbaceae > Gilliamella > Gilliamella sp. Pas-s27. The sequence continues at coordinate 80,342 of NZ_WTEW01000005.1, read as the reverse complement.
TTTTTTTCACTATGTTTAAGTTCTTCTTGAGCATTTGTAGAATCATTAAACACATCATCAACGGTGACAATATCAACACTATTGCTATTTACATCCTCTTCATTTTTAACAATAACAGGAAGCAAAAGTGAAGGGATAACAGGTGTCACAATACTAGAATCGTCATTTGTTATTTGACTATAATCAACAACAACACGACCTAATGCTAACTCTAATGATGCTGCAGCAAAAGGTAATGGCATTGGAGATTGTTTTAGTTCCACATTACGAACACGACGTTTATTACGTTGGCCATTCATTCGTAAATGCCTTGAAGCACGGCGCTGACGTCTTGGTTGAGTTTCAGATACAATATCGTCTTCAGTTTGTTTAGAAACAATAATTGGTAACAATAAAGAAGGAATGATTACTCTTTCTTCTTGAGCTTGCTCTATTGTATCGCTATTTTTTACACGAACACTTTTAGCCAATGCGCGTTGTTGGCGCCTTGGTTTAACTTCACGCTGTTTCGGTGGTAACGTTTCGTCAGCAGACCTATCTACTTTTACATTACTTGTTGAATTTGACGAATTGGTATTTGAGTGACTATTTTGTTTAGCTCTGCGATTATTATTTCTACTTTGCTCTTTAGCCTCATCAATATTACCCGTTGTTGCAACAACACCAGTAGCAGTATTAGCAGCACTATTGTTTCGATTATTGCGTTGACGTCGATTATTTGTACGTTGATTATCTCGTCTTTTAGTTGTTTTTGGTTTAACTTCTGGTTCTGGTTCCGCTTTTTCTGAGGCAAATAATTTACGTAGTTTACCCAACAACCCACCAAATAAACCTTCTGATTTTTTAGTTTTTGAATCTGTTTTATCTTTTGGAGCAACAGATGCTTCAACTTTAGGACCTGATAACACTGCTTGTTCAACAATCACTTCAACGGCTTGTTGTTCATCTTCCTCTTCTTCAAGTTCACGAATCAGTTTTGGAAGATTATAACTTAGCACGTCCGTTTCTTCGCCAGCACGTTTGCGGATGACTTTATAAAGCGGCGTTTCCATCTCTTCATCGCCAGCAATCACAATTTTTACATCTGGATGCATTCGTTCAATATTGGTAATAGCGCGGCGTTTTTCGTTAAGTAAATAACTTGCAATGGGTACAGGAACGATAACATCAATTTGTACAGTATTATCTTTCATCGCTTCTTCTTGAATTAATCGAAGAATAGAAAGAGATAATGAATTATTATCACGAACAGTGCCAGTGCCTTGGCAACGTGGACAAATATGATGCGTCGCTTCACGTAAAGATGGACTTAAACGTTGGCGTGACATTTCAAGCAAACCAAAGCGCGAAATACGTGTAGTTTGAATACGTGCACGGTCTGTTTTCATTGCCTCTTTTAGGCGATTTTCAACCTCACGTTGGTTACGAATTGGTGTCATATCAATAAAATCAATAACAATCAATCCACCTAAGTCACGCAAACGTAACTGACGAGCAATTTCTTCAGCAGCTTCAAGATTGGTATTAAAGGCGGTTTCTTCAATATCGCTACCACGAATCGACTTAGCCGAGTTGATATCAATTGCAGTAAGTGCTTCAGTGGTATCAATAACAATAGAACCACCAGACGGCAAACGAACTTCTCGTTGGAATGCCGATTCAATCTGTCCTTCAATTTGGAAATGGTTAAATAAAGGCACATCGCTCTCATAAAATTTAAGGCGACTAACATACTCAACTCGTCCCAGATCAGCTAAGCGTTTTTTAGCAACTTCAAGTACTTTAGGATTATCAATTAAAATATCGCCCACATCATCGCGTAAATAATCACGAAAAGCACGAGTGATAATATCACTTTCTTTATGGATTAAACTTGGAGCAGGATGTCTTTTAGCTTCGTTTAAAATTGCTGTCCAATAGTTAACTAATGCATCTAAATCTTGTTGCAACTCTTCTTGGGTTTTACCAACCCCTGCGGTTCGAGCTATAACACCCATCCCTTTGGGTTTTTCAATCGCATCAATAATTCGTTTAAGATCGGCTCTTTCCTCACCTTCTATACGACGCGAAACCCCACCAGCACGTGGATCATTAGGCATCAACACCAAATAGCTACCAGCTAAACTAATATAGGTGGTTAAAGCTGCGCCCTTTTTCCCGCGGATTTCTTTTTCAATTTGGACAAGGACTTCTTGCCCCTCTTGTAGATGTTTAATACTACGACGTCCAGAAATATTAGATGGGAAATAACTTTCTGCAATCTCTTTTAGCGGTAAAAATCCATCACGCTCACCACCATAAGAAACAAAAGCAGCTTCTAAACTTGGATTGATTTTAGTAATTTTACCTTTATAAATATTGGCTTTCTTTTGCTCATGTCCAAGGCTTTCTATATCTAAATCATATAAGCGTTGGCCATCAACAAGCGCAACACGCAGCTCTTCTTGCTGAGTTGCATTGATTAGCATTCTTTTCATTATTCTACACTCTTCATTAATCTTAGTTAACTATAGGCAGAATCTTATTATTAGTAATAAATGTATATTTTAACAATGATAAATAACGGAACTTAATTAACTTCAATACGGCATTCATTATTTTATTTGTGTTATTTTTGTTATTATTTTATGTGAACCCAGTATTATTTATACAATATTTATACAAAGTTTTAGGTCATTATTGACACTTAAAAGCTCTGTATATTTCTTAAACTATCATTAATTATATAATTAATTGATATTATTGTTATAATTAATTTGCAAACCTCAGCTCGTTTACCTACTTTAGTTAACAAACTAAAACTTCATATGATTGTTTAAAATAAACATATTATTTAATGATAATGACTCTACTTACGCTATTTTATTTTTTAATAAATTGTAATGTCTAACGCCATTGCTGCATTACAAGGATAAAAAATCCCTGCTTATTATTAACGTTTCGGCAAAGGATAGCAAGTAAATTAAGCGCACTGTTTTACACCCTATTAGCAAGCTACTTCTTATTGTTTACACATAGGCTTTTAATTAATAATTTTTTTATATTATTATTCAATTAATTTATATTAAAACGCCTTACTAACCTTAAACATCTTTACAATTTTTGTTTTTTTTATTTATCGACTTAATCAAAAATAAGATTTTAATAAACTGGCGCATCTACTACCTTAATTAGTATAATAATTGTTAATAAAAGCAATAAAATAAACAATAAAATAAATAAGAGATAAAGTCGACTTATGGATAACCCAGATAAAACAGCCCTAATAAATTTTACTTCACGTTGGCTCAACCAATTTGACGATGCGCCACAAAGTGAAGAACTGCACGCCATACCCTCACCTTGTATTCTAAAAACAGAACAATTAACTGTATATTGGCAACCTTTTTTATTAGTTCCACCAAGATCTTTAACTATCATTGAGCAACTAATAGGCATTACGCTACACCCAAGTAGCCATGTTTTTTATGGCACACAATACGCAGGCAATATGCTAGCTAAGTTTAACAACATTAATTTAGTTTTAATTCAAACTTGGAATGATGATGATTTTTCAAATTTAGAACAAAACCTAATTGCTCATCTATCACAACAAAAAAAGTTACGACGCACACCAACGGTATTTATAGCCTCGACGGATGAAAGCACCGAAATCATTAGTTTAAACAACCTAACAGGTGAAATTGTAAAAGAAGATCTTATTACCGGAGAGCTAACAATATTAGCCGATGATTTACAACAATTTTTACAGCAACTAGTTACCTGTTGTTAAAAAACATATTGGTAAAAAATAAGATTAATTTATTTAAAAATTTTTTAATAGATTGTCATTATCAAAATTGTAACTTACAAAATAATGTGTATATAATGAACTAAAAGCCATTAGATCAGATAGGTGAATTATGTTTGAATATTTAACAGCAGCTCCGGCTGATCCTATTTTAGGATTAGCCGATCTTTACAACAAAGACGACCGCACCAATAAAATCAATCTTAGCGTAGGCGTCTATAAAGATGAAACAACCAAAACACCTATTTTAGAAAGCGTAAAAAAAGCAGAACATTTTTTATTAGCTGATGAAACAACTAAAAGTTATTTAGCTATTGACGGTATCAACGACTTTAATATTGCAACGCAAATTTTGCTCTTTGGTCATGAAAATGAACGAGCAAGAACGGCTCAAGCACCAGGTGGAACAGGCGCTTTACGCATAATGGCAGACTTTTTAGCTCGCAGAACGAAAGTAAAACGAGTTTGGATAAGCAACCCTTCTTGGCCAAATCACCGCAGTATATTTCAAACCGCAGGACTTGAAGTTCGTGAATATCAATATTACAACCCTGAAACTCACAGCCTTAATTTTGATGCCATGATGAACGATCTAAACCTTGTTGCTACTGGTGAAGCAGTGCTATTCCACGGCTGTTGTCACAACCCAACAGGTATCGATCTAACACCCGAACAATGGCAGGCGATCTCGGATCTAGCCTTAAAAAATGGCTGGTTACCATTATTCGACCTTGCTTATCAAGGTTTTGGACAAGGTATAGAAGAAGACGTCTACGGCTTAAGACTCTTTGCACAAAATCAACCTGAATTACTTATTGCCAGTTCCTATTCAAAAAACTTTGGTCTTTATAATGAACGTGTTGGCGCATTCACCCTAATTGCTGCCAATAGCGAAATTGCCGATCGAGCCTTTAGCCAAATAAAAACGATTATTCGGGCTAACTACTCCAACCCTCCTGCACATGGTGCTAAAATCGTTTCTCACATTTTAAACAATGAAGAACTAAAAGAAGAATGGATTAATGAGTTAACCAATATGCGCCAACGCATTCACCGTATGCGCCAACTATTTGTTAAAACCTTACAAGATAAAGGTGCTAACCAAGATTTTAGCTTTATTGTTAAACAAAATGGCATGTTTTCATTTAGTGGTCTAAATGAAGAACAAGTGCTCAAATTGCGCAACGACTATGGTATCTATATTGTTAATTCAGGTCGTATTAATGTTGCAGGTATGACATTAGATAATATGTCTAGACTTTGCGAATCAATTGTTAAAGTGCTATAAAAACGACTAAATATCAAATTTATCATTCCAAACTAACCAATAAACCGCAGGCTTATTGTTTTTTTTATGCCATTTAGTTATATCAATAGAAAAACTGATTATTAGACGATAACGCAATTATTATCAATAATTAATCAATAAATAAAAATTGATTAAGGATTGTTTTGTGGCATCACATGTTTTGGATTTTTTAGTTTTAGGGAATAACTTTGGCACTCCTGAAATGCGGTCAATATGGTCAGAGCAGAATCGACTTGAGCAACAAGTTGCCGTTGAAGTTGCATTAGCCAAAGCCGAGGGAGAATTTGAAGTAATTCCGATTGACGTGGCTAATACGATAGTCAAAAAAGCCAATGCTACTAAGTTATCTTTAGAGAAAATTGCTCAAGAAGCAGCCGTTGCTAAGCACTCGTTAATGTCAACAATAAATGCTTTACAAAAGCAAGTGGGTGAGGCAGGTCAATATATTCATTATGGCGCAACAACACAAGATATTGTAGATACTGCAACTGTTTTACAAATAAAACAATCATTTTCTATTATTGAAAGAGACACTAAGCTTGTTGCGCTTGAACTAAAAAAATTAGCCAAACAATACCAATACTTACCTATGGCCGGACGAACTCACGGCATGCAAGCACTACCGACAACCTTTGGTTTTAAACTGGCTGTTTGGTTGGATGAATTTATTCGTCATCTACAACGATTAAGTGAAATAAAACAACGGGTATTGGTTGGTAATATCAGTGGTGCAATCTGTACTTATGCCTCAATGGGTAAATTAGGACCACAAGTTGAAGCCCGTGCTTTAACAATATTGGGATTAAATACTCCAAATATTGGTTGGCAAGCAGCACGTGATCGGTTTTCTGAATACGCATCAGTTATCGCCCTAATTAGTGGTACATTGGGTAAAATTGGCAATGAATTTTATAACTTGATGCGTACTGAAATTAACGAAGTAGAAGAACCATTTTCAGAAGGTAAGATTGGTTCAACCACCATGCCGCATAAACGCAACCCAGCGGCACTAGAAGGATTAGCAAGTTTAACTGCACCGTTATTAAAAAGTGTTGCTTTAATTCATGAATCGATGAAAGTTGAACATGAACGCGATGCCATGAGTTGGCGTGTCGAATGGATTGCACTCCCCGAAATTAACCTTTACATTTCAGCGCAATTACAAACAGCACTTACCGTACTTAAAGGATTAAAGGTCAATGCTGACCGAATGTTGACCAATTTATCAATACAAAATGGCTTATTATTGTCAGAAAAAGTAATGTTCGAAATTGGCAAACGATTAGGTAAACAGACCGCCCACAATTTAGTTTACCAAAGTGCAATGAAAGCGTTTGAACAAAATCGTCCATTTAAAGACATATTATTAGATGATCCTTATTTAAACAAAGAGTTTACCGAATCTGAACTTGATACTTGGTTAAATCCAATTAATTATCTTGGTTCCGCACCTGAAAAAGTAGAACAAGTGATTAACTATGCTGAACATAGCGGAGTATTAGCATGAGTTTTCGCTTAATGACATATAATGATATTCCTACTTATCAAAAACTATTGCATAGTGCTTATCAAACTAACACGCAATTGGGCATTCACTTTGCAGCAGCAACAGCCACACAAGCACAAATTATTGAACACATTGAATCGAATGCCGTCTACCTATTTGAAAAAAATAGCAAACTATTATCAACATTAAGCATCCGCTTTCCATGGGGTAATAATCCAGGACCTTATGGGCTACCTCATTTAGGTTGGTTTGCAACCGATCCAGATTATAAAGGCAAAGGCTATGGTAATGCGCTATGGGATTTTGTTGAACAACAGATTTTGATTCATCAACTAAAATTACCCGCTGTTACCTTAGGAACTGCAGCAAATCATCCATGGCTTGCTCAAACTTATATTAATAAAGGTTATAAAAAAATAGGATACGCAAATTTAACGCCAGATCATACAACCCTCTATTTTGAAAAAATCTTAAATGACAAAAGCTATACCGAATGGAAAAAAAGGAGTAATACACAATGAAAAAGATAAGAACTTTACTATCGGTTCTTTTATTAACTAGCCTAACCTTAATTGGCTGTGATAATCAATCCAACAAACAAACTACCGAACAACCTACCATAAAAGTAGGCTCTACTGGACAAAGTTATCCAAATGGCTACAAGCAAGATGGCAATTTAGTTGGTTTTGATGTTGAAATTACCGAAGCAATTGCGAAAGAATTAGGCTATAAAGTCGAATGGGTCATTGCAGAATTTGGTGGTTTAATGGGGCAATTTGATTCAGGACGTTTAGATACCATTGCCAATGCAGTAGCTGTCACCCCTGTTCGCCAAGCCAAATATGATTTTTCCAACACTTATAGCTTTTACGGTAGTCAAATTGTTACCCATAAAGATAATAACATCAATACATTGTCTGATTTTAAAGGTAAGACTATTGCGGGAGTATTAGGCTCGAATCACATCAATAATTTAAAAAAAGTGTTTCCAAATAACGACATCACTATCAAAACTTACGAAACTAGAGATGGCGCAATGTATGACACCGAATATCAGCGTGTTGACGGATATGTTAATTCAAAGCCCATTTTACTGGCAGAAATCAAACGTAAAAACTTGCCATTTAAGCTAGTTGGCGAACCAATTACTATTGAGCAAGTTGCTTTTCCATTCAGCAAGAATGAAAAGGGTCGAGCACTGCGTGAAAAATTTAATCAAGCCCTAAAAAAGCTACAAGCAAATGGCACATTAAAGAATCTTTCAATTAAATATTTTGGCGAAGACATTACCTCATGAAATTTAATATAGACTATTTTTTTAGTGTGTTTCCGCAGATATTACCGTATTTGCCTGTCACACTATGTATTGCCATCGTATCGATTCTGTTTGCCACTGTATTTGGACTATCTATCGCACTATTACGCAACCAAAAAATCATCATTATCGATTCGATTTTTGCTCTGTTTATTTCACTGTTTCGTGGTATTCCGTCCGTTGTTTTACTATTTATTATCTATTATGGATCGCCACAAATTTTCCCCATTTTAAAACAAATGGGCGCAACAACTGCGGCAATTATCTGCTTTAGCTTAAAATATGCGGCTTATTTAGCAGAAATTTTTCGTGCAAGTTTAGCATCGGTCGATCAAGGTCAAAAAGAAGCAGGATTAACATCAGGGCTCAATACTATTCAAGTTTACCAAGGCATTATATTGCCTCAAGCGATGGTAAACGCACTCCCTAATGCTGGTAATATGTTTATTTCATTACTTAAAGACTCTTCAGTCGCCTTTTTTGTAGGTGTGCAAGAATTATTAGCAGCGGGAAAAATGTTAACAGCTAATTCATTTCTTTATTTCGAAACCTATTCAGCTGTTGGCATTGTTTACTGGCTTACTGTGGTTATCTATTCTTGGATACAAAAACAATTAGAACAAAAACTTACTTTGCCATATCGTCGTTAAGGAAAAACCTTATGATCTCAGTATCTCATTTATCAAAACGCTTTGCTGATAATCAAGTATTAAAAGAAATTAACCTAAACATCAAGCAAGGCGAAGTTGTTGCCATTATTGGACCATCAGGATCGGGAAAATCAACCTTATTGCGTTGCTTAAATTTATTAGAAAAACCCAATACAGGTGAAATTCGCATTGGCGATGTATCACTTAATAGTGAACACTATAATCATAAAGAAGAAAAAAATTTACGCAAACAATCGGCGATGGTTTTTCAGCACTATAATTTATTCAAAAATAAAACTGCAATTGAAAACATCACTTACCCATTAATTACAGGACAAAAAATAGCTAAAGAAAAAGCGAAACAGCTAGCACTGTCATTATTAGAACGAGTAGGCATGTTAGCGTATGCTGATCAATACCCCATTACATTATCAGGTGGTCAGCAACAACGTGTTGCCATTGCTAGAGCATTAGCCGTTAAGCCAAAAGTCCTATTATTTGACGAACCCACTTCAGCCCTTGATCCCGAACGAGTACATGAAGTATTACAAGTCATGCTACAACTCGCTAAAGAAAAAATAACCATGCTCATTGTGACCCATGAAATGGAGTTTGCTAAATATGTTTCCGATCGTATTATCTTTATGGCAAATGGTGTCATTGTTGAAGAGGGGGCAGCCAAATCAATTATTGACAACCCGCAACATGAACTGACTCAACGTTTTTTACGTCAATTAACAGATGAGATTGATTTTGAAATTTAACCAACCAAATTAATTCTATTTGTGCTTTATTTAATGCATTGTAATTCCTAGATACTTGATATTAGCTTTTTATCATTAAAGACAATGACAAAGTATACTATGAAAATAATACCGTTACCCTAACAATTTCGGTAAAGTCAATTCATAGATAGCGTATAAACATTAGAATGTATTGGAATGAGGGATACAATACGGAATATATACTTTCTAATATAGAAAGCGAAATTTTTGGATATTGTCTTTTATACTCATACAAATATATTCATACAAAGAAAGCCCACACCTCTATAACCTAAAAATATAATTCATTAAAAATCGACTAACCTCTAACCCTGTAGCTAATGCTTCAATATCCTGAGTTAATTTTTCAGCCATTTGCTGATTTTTAATGGCATTAATAAGCTTTAATGACATTTCAGCTTGACTATATGGATTTTGGGGAGATCCTTTCGGTATATCAATACGTTGGCAAATTTTTTTGCCATTATTAAGCACAATATCAATGACTACATAACGTCCATTATAAGCTTTTGGGTGTGGTGGTAGTTGTATTTGATAACTACGCTGCATTTTTTGCATCAATTTTTGGATATGTTCAGGGATTGGCGTTGCCGAAAATTGTTCAAAATCAAGCGGTATCCCTAATAAAGTTAATGCTAAAATATACTCAGCAGAAAAACGCCCCTGCTCGGCAAACAAAGGCAACCGATAAATCAATGCAGCATCACTGTTTTCGGGCGTAAAAAAAAGCGTAATATTGGCAATATCATCAACATTTAATTGTCGGTGCTGATAAAGCAATTTACCCGCATCGGCAACATAAGCGGCTGCCGAGCAGTAAGAATAAGTTTTAAACCATAATCCTGGTTCAACAATCTTCCAAGGTTTTCCCCAATGACACAAGTCAAGACTTGCATTACCTTGCCCATAGATAGCTAAAAACCCCAATTTATCATTTAAAAAATCCTGTTTTGCATGTATGCCTGCCCTCAACCATTCAACAGCTTGTATTGCATGCTCGGCCGCTAATCCTGCGTGTAAAAATTTAATCGGTGTTCCCATTAATAAACGCATTCCTGATGCTTGAGTAGCCGCTAAGGTTAATGCTTGCGATAAAAAAGGTTCATCATATAAATAACAAATAGCTGCAGTTGCCGCAATTCCCCCCAAAGTAATAGTTGTGTGCCAACCTTTTTCATAATGCGCAGGATTAACACTTTTACCTAATAACGCCATTACTTCTATGCCGATAACATAAGCCGTTAAAAACCGTCGGCCATCAATTTTTAAATCAACATTATCTAAACGAATACTTGCAATAAGTGCAGATAAAATCACTGCCGAAGGGTGACCACGCACCTCAGAATGCACATCATCATAATCTAAACAATGGGCTTGAAAACCATTAAATAATGCAGCTTGTCTTGCCGTTGCTAGTTTTTTTTGACCAACAAGCCATGCTCTAGCCTTCCCCCCCTCATCATCGATCCAACTTAGTAATTTTTTAGCATCAGTATCATGGCGTGCTTGTAAACTACTAGCAAAATAATCAATTACCCCACTAATAGCCCGTTGAATAACTACTGCATCGTGGATAACAGGTGTGTTTTTTATCAAATAACTCAATTGTTGACCTAAATTCATTTGATGATCTCAATATAAATTCACTCTATAACCCTTTAATGGATAACACTATTTAATACCACTAACATAACCTATAATCATAACTAAATTAAAGATTATATAGTCATATATTAATAACCAAAAACAATAAGTAACAAAACGATATAGCTTTTTTGCTAATGATGTTATGTGTTAAAATCGTTTTTATCAAACACTAGCCATATCAAAAAGTAAACGACCAATTATGTCTATCTGTTATATCGCCTTAGGCAGTAACCTTGAGGATCCATTATCACAAGCTAATCGTGCAATAATGGCATTAAAGCAATTACCTAATACAACATGTTTAGAAGTGTCACCTTTTTACCGCAGTAAGCCACTGGGACCGCAGGATCAGAATGATTATCTTAATGCTGTTGTAAAAATTAAAACAGCCCTATCCCCCATTGAACTACTTGATGCACTACAGACAATTGAAAAAGCCCAAGGTCGTGTACGTAAAGAAAATCGATGGGGAGCAAGAACCTTAGATCTTGATATTTTACTGTATGATGATTTAGTGATCGAAAGCGAAAGACTAACGATCCCTCACTACCATATGAAAAATAGAGAATTTGTTCTCTACCCACTCTTTGATATCAGTCCTGAACTTATTTTACCTGATAACGATAAGTTGTATGATTTAGTAACCCAATGCCCTAAAAATGGATTAGAAAAGTGGGATAAGTAATTATCTTTATTAATAACATACAGTTGTACTATTTTGCTTATTTATAGGTAGAAAAAAGATAAAAAAAAATTTGCCAACAGCTAATTTATTGCTATAGTTTACCGCTTGCAAATAATCTGTACTTAAGGGGATTGCTGTGAAAAAGGAACAAAAATTAAATACATCTTCTCTTAGCTTGCTTTCAATTGCGGGGCTTAAACCTTACCAAGAAGCAAAAGGCGAGGAGTATATGAATCCTAAGCAATTAAAACATTTCAAACTTATTTTAGAAGCATGGCTTGCTCAATTACAAGATGAAATGGGAAAAACAGTTTCGCACATGCAAGACGAAGCGGCTAATTTCCCAGATCCAGCTGACCGAGCAACGCAAGAAGAAGAATTCAGCTTAGAATTACGTGCTCGCGATAGAGAACGAAAACTAATCAAAAAAATCGAAAAAACATTAAAGAAAATTGAAAACGATGATTTTGGTTATTGTGACTCTTGCGGGGTTGAAATTGGGATCCGCCGCTTAGAAGCAAGACCTACAGCTGATTTATGTATCGACTGTAAAACACTTGCTGAACTTCGCGAAAAACAAATGGGCATGTAAACCCAACTTTCTTAACCTTTTATTATTCTACCCAACTGACCTATGCACTATATTGGTCGTTTTGCCCCGTCACCATCTGGACCATTACATTTTGGTTCACTGGTGACCGCTCTTGGTAGCTATTTACAAGCAAAATCTTGTCATGGCAAATGGTTGGTTCGTATTGAAGATATCGACCCACCACGAGAAGTAAAAGGCGCATCATCACTCATCTTAAAAACACTAGAAGCCTTTAATTTATACTGGGATGATGAAATCTTATACCAATCGACGTGCAGTGAACGTTATCAAGCTGTTCTACAAACTCTTTTAGATAAACAGCAGGCTTATTTTTGTGACTGCACAAGGCAACGCATTCACAATTTACCTTATGGGATTTATGATGGTTTTTGTCGTGATCGACATCTAAATATCCCCAACCAACCACTTGCCATACGCCTAAAACAGACTCAACCCGTATATCAGTTTACCGATCGCATTCGTGGCATTCAAACGTTCGACGCCCAAAATGCTCAAGAAGACTTTATTATTCACCGAAAAGATGGTTTATTTGCTTACAATTTAGTGGTAGTACTTGATGATCACCAGCAAGGTATTACCGAAATAGTGCGAGGTGCAGACTTATTGCCTGTCACCGCTAAACAGATTTCGCTCTATCAGCTTTTGGGCTTACCAACACCAAGCTATTGTCATTTACCATTGGTACTAGATAGTAACGGCAACAAGCTTTCCAAACAAAACCACGCAAAGCCCATTGAAGTCAGTAATACGCAATCCTTAACAATACAAGCACTACAGTTTTTAGGACAACAAATCCCTCAAGATTGGCAAGATGCCACGCAAAAACAGTTATTAGATTGGGCAATTAACCACTGGAAAATAACCAATATTCCCAAACAAAATCGCTTATTAACCACCAACATAAGATAAATTAGGCATAACACCAACCTTATGGTCATGCAATAGGTGTTTTTCAGGCTTTATCATTAACGAAGCAAAGATTCTTTCAATTAATTGTTGTTTTTGCTCTGAACTTTGGAGCAAATCACGCAAATCCACTGCCGCATCACCAAATAAACAATAATGCAACTGCCCAATTGATGATACCCTTAACCGATTACAACTCTTACAAAAATCTTTTGAATACGGCATAATCAACCCAATCTTACCTTGATAATCGCAATGAGTATAAACCTTAGCGGGTCCAGATAAAGCTACTTTAGGCTGCAACAACCAACCTTGCTCAATTAGTTGTAATTCGATTGATTGCCCTGAAACATGGTGACGATTAAAAATATCACCACTTTCGCCTGTTTCCATTAGTTCAATAAAACGCAACTCAACAGGACGCTGTTTAATCCATGATAAATAATCAGTTAGATTATCATTCATGTTTTTCATCAAAACGGTGTTAATTTTGACCTTTTTTATACCCACTTCTAACGATTTTTCAACACATTGCAATAATTCTTTAAGCTTATCTTGCCCAGTAATTAATTTAAACAAATGGGGTGAAAAACTATCAATACTAATATTAATCGCATTCAAACCTGCTTGATGCCAATAATGGATATTTTTTAATAAACGTGACCCATTAGTTGTCATGGCAATTTCGTTAATACTTGGATATGCAGAAATCAGCGACAAAATATCAACAAAATCACGACGCAAACTTGGTTCGCCACCTGTTAACCGAATTTTGTGCACACCAAGTTCAGCAAATGTTGATACTACATTATCAATCTCGTTAAGAGTTAAAAATTGATGTGCTTTATTAGGTTGATAGCCATTAGGCAGGCAGTACTGACACTGAAAATTACACTGCTCGGTAATCGACAAACGCAGATACTGAAATCGACGTTGATAATTATCCATTAATTGCATATAAAACAAACACCTTATCCAAATCGGGAAGCATAGCCATTTCTGAGCTATACCGCGGCTAATCCACCTTATAAAATCACTATTTCACTTAGGTAAAAGAGCTTCAGAGTTTGATTCAGTCTAGCATAGACTTTATTTTTTGACTATGAACAAATTGGCTTTTACAAATAAAGGATTTTTGACGGAAATAATGTCTTTTTTGGATTTTGAATGGTGGAATAGATTAGATATAGTGATTTGGATATTTACATGTGGCGGGGGGGGGGGCGGCGCTATTGTGACTTTGCCACAACGGCGCAACCCTAAGGGAAACGCCCCAACTTACGCGGGGGCTTTATTCTTTGTTATATTATCCCCTCAGGCACCATAATCGCCCCCCGCGCCCTAAGGATTAAGAACTAAACGCTAAAAGCTAAGGTGCGGTGCAAACAGCGTAAAACATGTAGCGGGCACTGTAGCTGTTCACGTCGCCGTCGTAAGAGTGGACAGTGAACTGGTTGCTACCTGCTGCGTCACTCGTCCAGTAGTAGTTGCCGACGAAGCCCGTATCAGCGTAGTAGTACATGAAGCCCCACTCCGTGAAAAATCCTGCTCCTATGTGACCATGTAATAATTAACAGATGAGCTAGGGGCCGCGCCTGAAATAGGAGGATTATCTGTTTTGACCGAATTGGTTAAATCCCTTACCCTAGGCATCCGATAACCCAAACTATTACACCATGCTAATTGGTCACTATAACGTTTACTTTGATTACCCCGATAGACGAACCACTGCTTTAACACAAATCCATAACGAACCTCATTACCACTTCTATCCCTACCGACCAACTCGAAGGTCTGTGGCAAAGATAGACGTGTAAGTGGACTAGGATTACTTGAGCTTATTTGACTACTACTTGCCTTAGGGCCACGCAACGTTACCCGTGCTACCTGTTTCCCTCTATCATCACTAGGAATCCAACTATCATTAGGTGTAACATTTGTCACCGTAGCCGTTATTCCACCATGAGTGACCGGAGACCAAGTTAACTGAGCTACATCTACCCCCCCCTACATCCAAATCAAAATACAAGCCATCTGAACCCGTAGTTGGAAAGTTCCTGTCGTAAGATGATGGACTCGTTGACTGAACTAAAAAGCCCTTGTCAGGATTCCATATGTTAGCTGGGCCTGCGTAGTTGCCTGTGCCCCACTTTAGATTCGGCCTGACCGAACAAATAACGGGCTGTGATGAATTCGGATTAATATAATAATCCACCGTTGCGCCAATAAAACTACTACTTCTTGGCACCCCATACTGCGTACTTAATGTGCCACCTGAACTTGTTAAAGTTACCTTATACGGTGCATTACATACACTTAATGCATCAGTACGATTAACTGTATTACCATCTTTATCGGTAAACGTTACCGATATACTCCCTGATGCCGTTGCCTGTCCATCGCCATCATCATCTTTCCAATTCCCTTGACTAACCAAATCATTCATGGTGATTGAATTCTGGGATGGCGGTACTATCATCTCTATATGACTTAAATTACTCCCCACATATGGCAACCTGATTGGATTGCTTGGTGTGGATGGGTTGGTTGACCTTGTGTATACCGTGCCATCCTGCAACTTTATTGACAATAAACGGTCTGTATTCGTTAATTTTGTTACCCCTCCATCAAACGTTAAATACGGCGCACTGCCCTCTATTGTCATTGAGGTATAAGCCGTTAACGCCTGTACTCCCTGCGTATATGACAATAATGGCGCAAAGAACAATGCCGATTTAAATAATAATGAAGATTTAAATAGTAATAGTGGTTTGGATAACCATTTAGATATCGGCGATAACCCTGCCGAATCTGTGACCGAAGAGGTTGTCGAGGATGTTTCCAAGAATGTTGTTGATGAATCCGCCGAAGACATCGCCAGTAAAAACCGCGATGACTGCGTCGATTTCGCTACGCAAAATGACTTCGGTGATGAAAATAACCGTTGCGCCTGTTTTTGACCACTGTGCGAATCAATAAGATTTAGGGCATAGGTTTGGCAGGCCAGATGCCGACCATGGTAGTGCATTTTTATTTTCCTGTCAATTAATTTATTGTTTTATTTGGTTTTTTTGTTTTAATGCTCGTTTCATGAGCTATTTTGTAATTTAAATAAAGCATAACTTGCTAAAAATTAAATGGCTAGTTTTTTTTAAAAGAATTGTAAAGTTTTGTTAATTCTAAGGGTATTATCTAGAGAATTCACCTTTTAGGAAATTTTTAATAGCTATTTTTGGTAAAAATAGAAAATTAAAAACTTCAATAAAATCAATGACTTTCCTGACTGTTTTTTATACATATTTATAAAATATAATAACCGATGCTAAATAAGGTTCTATGGTCAATATTTATTACTATTTAATAATTTTGAGCCAAGAGAACATAATCGGCGATTTAGTCTAATTATTAATATGTGTATTTTCGCACTTCAATTAATTGTTCAAAACATGCATTACCCTATAATATCTATCAAAAATAAAGCAGATTAATTTCTATAATTAATTACATTTACCAACTTTACTTATTCAATCGGTTTGAGTATATAATAATCCCTTTGTTGATAAAAACGTCATGTCGAGGTTGCGATGATTACCCATATTAGCCCATTAGGATCGATGGATTTACTTGCTCAGGCTGAAGTTGATATCCTAAAAAAATCAGCCAATAGTGAGCTTTATCAATTATATCGAAATTGCTCATTGGCAACATTAAATGCAGGAAGCAAGACCGATAATACTAAAGATCTGCTCGATAGATTTAAGTCTTTTGAAATCAATGTGATCAGTAAAGAGCGTGGTGTTAAATTAGAACTCGTTAATGCGCCAGAAAGCGCTTTTGTTGATGGAAAGATTATTCGCTCTATTCAAGCAAATCTTTTTGCGGTATTGCGAGATATTTTATTTTTAAATAGCCAAATCAGTGCCATTAAAGAGTTAATGGCAAATGTTCAACTTGAAAAAGATCACTCATTTTATATCACTAACCTTGTTTTTTCGATTTTACGTAATGCCAATGCACTCCATGTGGGCGAAGAGCCAAATTTGGTTGTTTGTTGGGGTGGCCATTCTATTAATGAAAATGAATATTACTATGCCCGTCAAGTCGGCATGCAACTTGGCTTACGAGAGTTAAACATTTGTACGGGTTGTGGTCCGGGTGTGATGGAAGCACCAATGAAAGGGGCAGCCGTAGGCCATGCACAGCAACGTTACAAAGAGAGCCGTTTTATTGGCATGACCGAGCCGTCAATCATCGCCGCAGAGCCGCCTAATGCGCTAGTTAATGAATTGATTATTATGCCCGATATCGAAAAGCGCCTTGAAGCGTTTGTGCGAATGGCTCATGGTATTGTTATTTTTCCTGGTGGTCCTGGCACTGCCGAGGAGTTACTTTATATTCTGGGTATTTTGCTAAATCCAGCCAATAAACAACAAACATTACCGTTAATTTTAACAGGTCCTAAAGAGTGCGAAGCCTATTTTGCTTCTATCGATAGCTTTATTCGTAACACACTAGGCGATGAAGCGACGAAGCTTTATCAAATTGTGATCGATTCACCTGAGCAAGTGGCTCGCATTATGAAAGAGGGTGTTAAGCATGTTAAATCTTCACGCTTAAAAACAGGCGATGCTTATGGATTTAATTGGTTACTTAAAATTGACGAATCGCTACAACATCCATTTGATCCAACTCATGACAATATGGCGTCATTAAATCTTCATAAGGATCAACCAGCTGAACTATTAGCTGCTGATTTGCGTCGTGCGTTTTCGGGTATTGTGGCGGGTAATGTTAAAGAATTTGGTATGAAGCAAATTGCTGAAAAAGGTCCTTATAAGCTACAAGGCGATAGCGAAATTATGAAACAAATGGATAATTTATTGCGAAGCTTTATTAAGCAAGACCGTATGAAGTTACCGGGTGGAACGGCTTATCAGCCTTGTTATGAGATTTGTTATTAAGCTTTGTATTTAACTTAGTATTTAACTTTGCATTTAACTTAGTATTTCACATAGTGTTTTAATTGTTGGTGCACATAGTCGCTTAATTTATCGTATCCACCGATACCTTATCGGCGGATACGTTTGTGTAAAAGGCAAATACAATTTTTAGCTAAAAATTACTTAAAATATCTAGCACTTCTGATACCTTTTTGACGCCAAAAATTTGCATATTTTCGGGTTTCTTTTTAGGCATGTTGGCAATGGGAACAATTGCTTTTTTAAAGCCATGTTTAGCCGCTTCAGTAATACGTTCTTGACCACTTGGTACTGGGCGAATTTCACCACCCAGTCCAATCTCGCCAAAAATAACGATATCTTGCGGTAACGGACGATTACGAAAACTAGAGACTAAAGCCGAAATTAATGCTAAGTCTGCACTGGTTTCGGTGACTTTTACGCCACCAACTACATTAACAAAAATGTCTTGATCGGCCATTTGTAATCCACCATGCCTGTGTAATACTGCAAGTAATAATGCAAGTCGGTTTTGATCTAATCCTACTGTTACACGTCGTGGATTGCCATACATAGAATGGTCGACAAGGGCTTGAATTTCAACCAATAATGGACGTGTCCCTTCCCACAATACCATTACCGAGCTACCCGGTAGCATTTCATCACCACGGCTTAAAAAGATGGCGGATGGATTGCTAACCTCTTTTAGACCTTGTTCGGTCATGGCAAATACGCCTAGTTCATTCACGGCACCAAAACGGTTTTTATGGCTTCGTAATGTTCTAAAACGTGAATCCGCATCACCATCTAATAAGACAGAACAGTCAATGCAATGTTCAAGCACTTTGGGTCCTGCAAGCGAGCCATCTTTGGTGACATGTCCAACCATAATAATGGCAATACCTTTAGTTTTGGCAAAACGCGTTAAGTAAGCTGCTGTTTCACGCACTTGTGCAACACTACCGGGGGACGATTGAATGTCAGTTAAGTGCATAACTTGAATTGAGTCAATCACCATCAGTTTAGGTTGTGATTGTTCAGCAAGTAAGCATATTTGTTCAATGCTGGTTTCAGATAGCATATTGATATTATCAGCAGGTAACCCTAAGCGATGAGCACGCATCGCCACTTGTTGGAGTGATTCTTCACCAGTGACATAAAGCGTATTCATTTGTGATGAGAGCTTACTCATGGTTTGCAGTAACAACGTACTTTTACCTGCCCCTGGGTTTCCACCAATAAGAATAGCACTACCCGGTACAACCCCCCCACCAAGCACGCGGTCAAATTCTGAAAACCCCGTTGAAAACCGCGGTAATGCCTCTAAACTGATTTCAGATAATTTTTGAATTTTAGCTTGTCCAACACTACTACCTGCATACCCTGTTAACCGATCATTACGTGATGAGGTGCTAGCAAGTCTAACTTCAGTGATGGTGTTCCAAGCATGACATGAACTACATTGCCCTTGCCAACGAGGGTAGTCTGCTCCGCAATCATTACAAACATAAGCACGTTTTACTGCTTTTGCCAATTTAATCTCCTAACCTTCGCTTAATAAACTGGTTGATAAAATGCACCATAATCCAGTTAAATCAGCATAATTAATACTAATTCGTGCCTTTTCGACAACTTTAGGCTTACCATGATAAGCAACGCCAAGACCTGCAATACGAATCATCATCAAATCATTAGCACCATCACCAATCGCAACCGTTTGTTCAATAGGAATGTCTAGCGATGTGGCTAACTGCTGTAGTGTTCTTGCTTTATATTTAGCATCAACAATTTGCCCTGTGACTTTACCAGTTAATTTACCATTTTTAATCTCTAATTCATTGGCATAAACATCAACTAATTTTAACTTTTGCTTTAAGTGATCAGCAAAATAGGTAAAACCGCCTGACGCAATAGCAACATGCCAATTTTTTTTATGCAGTTCTTTCACTAAATAAGTAAGTCCGGGAGTAAGCGGTAAATTATCTTTAACTTGATCTAAAATAGCTTGATGTGCCCCTTTTAAGGTTGCCACTCGTTTGCGTAAACTCGCCGCAAAATCAAGTTCACCATGCATCGCTTGTTCGGTTACTGCCGCAACTAGCTCTCCAACGCCCTGCAATTTAGCAAGCTCATCAATACATTCAATACTGATCGCTGTCGAATCCATATCCATGACTAATAATCCAGGAGAGCGTAGCGTAGGCAAATTGTCAATTGGTGCAACATCAATACCTAAAGTCAATGAAATCGATTTGGCTTTTTTAGGCATAACACCTGCAATACGAACAATTTGGTAAGTTTTTATTTTCCACGATGACACTATCACCATTGGCATAGCAAGCTGATCTTGAAATTTTGACAAGATGGTCTTATTTAACTTCTTACCATAAATAATCCAACCTGTTTTACCAGCATTATAATCCAAAGGAACCACTTCACAGCCATTTAATGAAAGTGGTAACCCCTGCCAAGATTGAATATTTTCAGGAAGGTCATTGTAGGTAAGTATATAAGCCATATTAGGAAGTCTTCATAACATAAAACAAGCCCAAAATTTATCACAACTACTAAAGATTGTCCAAATTAGGATTGTGTGATTTTTTTAGTTTTTTATACTTAAACACATAGTTACCTGAAACTTTTTAACAAAAAAATAAATCTATCAATTGCCTTTAATCATTCCACCACGATACTGATAGTGATCTTAAATATTCAACGCCCATAAACAAAGTTGCTCTAATATAGGCTCCAATTTTTCGCCAAGTGAAGTTAATTTATAGACAACTTTTAAAGGGGGTTTATCACCAAAAACATGTCGAGTAATTAACCCATCCTCCTCTAATTTTTTAAGTTGTATACTTAATGTCATATCGGTAATATTAGGAATAATGGTTTTCAATTCGCTGAATCTTTTTTCACCAGAAAGCAAATAATAAATTATCACCCCTTTCCATTTTCCGCCAACTAAATCCATTGATAAACTAATAGGACAATCATAAGTTTTATTGTTATAACGTTTTAATGGCCTTTGTTCATCTATTTGCATTAATTCACCTAACTATCAAGTTTGATAGATATTGCTATAAGCTTATTTACGAATAAACTAATTAGAGTAACTATCATTTTAATAGCAAAAAAGGAAAAAGGAATCATTATGGCATTAATTATTTTAGGTCACCCTAACATTAAACAGTCTACCGCCAATAAAACAATTATCGAAACATTACAAGATAAAGTTGAGGATATTGAAATTCGCAATATTCACAATCTTTATCCAAACTATCAAATCAATGTGCAAGAGGAGCAAGCCGCATTACTCAGACATGACCTTATTATTTTACAATATCCAATGTACTGGTATAACATGCCGGCCATATTAAAAATATGGTTTGATGAAGTATTTACTTACCAATTTGCTTATGGCTCCAAAGGCGATAAATTAAAAGATAAAAAACTATTACCAAGTTTAACCATAGGACAACAAGAACAGAATTATAAAAAATATCGCAACGATTTAATGGATAATTTATTAGAGCCCGTCAAAATATCAGCCTTATATGCGCAAATGGAATATCTGCCACCGAAACTTTTATATGGTGTTTCACCTGTGGTTGAAGAAGTACAAGCTAAAATAAAAACAAAAGCACAACAACACGGTCAACAGTTAGTTGAAATTATAAACAAATATAACTAATAAAAATCAATATGATATTTATAGTAATTGATAAATCATCATATTTTATGTTGTATTAACTATGCTTTTTTAAAACCGCATAAAAGAAACCATCACCCCCATTTTCAGACGGTAAAAATTGTTTTAGTTCACCTTGTAATTTGGCGCTGGTGTTTTCTTGCAAAAAACGCTCAATTTGTAATTTATTTTCGTCTGGCAGAATTGAACAAGTAGCATAAACCAAAGTACCACCCGTTTTTAGATAAGCCCATATTTTAGTTAAAATTGCGTATTGTAATTCAGTCAACTGCGCTATATCACTATCACGGCGTAACCATTTGATATCAGGATGACGGCGAATAACGCCTGTTGCTGAGCAAGGTGCATCAAGTAAAATACGATCAAAACTGCGCTCTTTGCACCAATTTTCGGGCGTTAAACCATCCCCTACTTTTACTTCAGCCTGCTGTTTTAAGCGAGCTAAATTTTCGTTAATACGCTTAACTCGACTAGGTTCAATATCTACAGCTAAGACTTGCGCTTTTGGAGCTACTTCTAAAATATGTGTAGTCTTACCTCCGGGCGCCGCGCACATATCTAAAATTTGTTCGCCATTTTGCGGCGCTAATAAATACGCAGCATATTGTGCTGATAGATCTTGCACTGTGACAGCACCCTTTGCAAAATCAGGTAATTTTGCCACATTAACGGGGGTTATTAACCTAATTGCCGAAGGTATATCCGCAAAGGTTTCTGATTCAATGTTATCTTTGGCTAGTAATTGTTGGTACTCACTTACTGAGTATTGATTAAGATTAACGCGCAACCACATTGGTGGTTTTTGATTATTAGCATTAACAATACTTTGCCACTGCTTTGGATAAGCTTGTTTAAGGCGTGTTAACAACCAACTTGGGTGCAGTGTTTGCTGGTTTTGTTGTTTACTGTCTTGCGTAAATTGTTGTTGTAATGATGTTTGTTGGCGCAAAAATTCGCGCAATACACCGTTAATTAATCCTTTAAGTTGTGTTTTTTTAAGTGAGTTAACCGCATTTACACTCTCGGCAACTGCCGCATGTGCAGGAATACGAGTATAAAGAATTTGGTAAATACCCACTAACAATAGGTCATGTAAAATTCTATTTTTACCCGTTAATACTTTACTCATCAAGGTGTGAATATAAAAATTAAGTTCGGGTAATACTCGCATCACACCAAAACAGATCTCTTGTACTAAAGCCTTATCTTTATCAGCTATTTTATGATTAAGTGCCGTTAAGGTTGCACTTAATGATTGCCCTTCTTCTAGCACATTAAAAATAGCTTGCGCACAAACTGCACGAATATTTTGGTGTGATTGATTATTCATAATAATAATGACCTAAAAAACAACAATTAAATAGAATAATGTTGATTATAAAATTAACGATCCAACCCAACCTGCAATAAATAATGGAATATTAAAATGGGTAAATGTAGGAATAACACTATCACGAATATGATCATGTTGCCCATCGCTATTAAGCCCTGCTGAGGTTGCCAAAATAGTATCTGATGGTGGAGAACCAGCATCCCCAATTGCACCAGAGGCACCAATTAAACAAACAGTTGCAATTGGCGAAAAACCAAGTTGAACACAAAGCGGAACATAAATTGCGGCAATAATCGGCACCGTTGAAAACGAAGAACCAATACCAAGCGTAATAATAAGCCCTATTAACATCATCATAAATGATGCAACTATTTTATTTCCTGCAAATAAAGCAGCACTATTAATAACCAATGGTTCAATTTCGTGAGTTTGTTTTAGAACTTCGGCAAAGCCTTGTGCGGAAATCATCACAAAACCAATCATTGCCATCATTTTGATACCATCGGTAAATACACCGTCGGCTTCACCCCATTTTATGGAGCCTGACACAATAAAACAGATAAAACCAATTAAGGCACCTAAAATCATTGAACCCGTGTAAAGTTGGATAGCAAATGAAAGAATAATCGCCAATAATGAGACAATAAGTGAACGCTTATTTACATTTTTTAACGCGTCAAGATTTGTCTGTTCATCAATAATTTTATATTCTCTTGGTTTACGGTAGCTGACAAAAATCGCCCACAATAAACCAGAAAACATACCTAGCGCAGGAATAGCCATGGCGTGCATTACATTGACGTGACTCACATCCATTCCTGATGCAGTAATGTTTTTTAATAAAATTTGATTTAAAAAGATGTTACCAAAGCCAACAGGTAAAAACATATATGGCGTAATTAACCCAAATGTCATGATACAAGCAATCATTCGCCTATCAAGTTGTAATCGAGACATTACATACAAGAGTGGCGGAATTAAAAGCGGTATAAAAGCAATATGAATCGGAATAATATTTTGTGACGAAATACTAACAAGTGCAATAATAATAATTAATAACCATTTAATGCGCTTTTTAGCATTACTTGTTGTCAGCTGTTTTATTGCTTTATCAGCCAATAGCTCGGGTAGACCAGATTTTGATATTGCCACTGCAAAAGCGCCAAGCATGGCGTAAGATAATGCAATATTAGCGCCATTACTAATACCTGTATTAAAAGCATCAATCGTTTCTTTTAACGATAAATGACTAAACAAGCCACCAACAAATGCCCCAATAATTAAGCTAATTACCACATGAACACGGCAAAGAGACAAAATTAACATACAAATTACCGCTATCACAACGGCATTTATTGATGAGAACAAATCAAGCATGGTATTCATAAATAGATTCTTTGTTAAGAAGCAAAGTTTATTATTCTAGGCGATAGGTGTCGAAAGTGCAATTGATAGTGTATACTCACTCTTTTCCGATAGGTGTGCCCTAGGCATGTTATTGAAGAATGATTAAACATAACCCCTATTATAATAAAGAAAAACTTGCGCGGAGAATGGTGAATGAGAAGTAATATCGACGGACATTTTTTATTGATTGGGTTAATGGCTTATCCTATTCGCCATAGTTTATCCCCTCAGATGCAAAATACGATCTATTCTAAATTGAATATTCCCTATGTTTATTTAGCGTTTGAAGTTGACCAAGAAAAACTTCCTGATGCTATTAAAGGACTACGAGCATTAGGTCTACGTGGCAGTGCCGTATCCATGCCAAACAAGCAGGTCGTTTGCCAATATCTGGATAAATTAACACCAGCGGTTGAAATGAGCGGAGCATGTAACACCATTTCAAACGACAATGGTGTTTTAACTGGTTATAACACTGATGGAATGGGTTACATGCGGATGCTAAAAGAAGCTGGTGTCAATATGATAGGCAAAAAAATAACCATCCTAGGTGCTGGTGGTGCAGGCACCGCCATTGCAGTGCAAGCCGCTCTTGATGGTGTAAAAGAAATCACGATCTTTAATCAAAAAGATGAGTGTTATACAAAAATAGAAGCCATTGCCGAAAAACTAAATCAAAATACACAATGTCAGGTAAACGTTCTCGATTTGGCCGATAAAACACAGCTACGTCAAGAAATAGCAACAAGTACTGTGCTTTGTAATGCAACAGGCGTTGGAATGAAGCCATTAGAAGGTCAAAGTTTAATTACGGATCCCACCATGCTACATGCAGATCTTATTGTGACAGACTGTATCTATAGTCCACGCAAAACAAAACTATTAGAGATAGCTGAACAGCAAGGTTGCAAAACACTAAATGGTATTGGCATGATGTTATGGCAAGGAGCTGCGCAAATTAAAATATGGACAGGTGAAGACGCTCCAATTGAATATGTAAAAGAAAAAATGGGCTTTAATGATTAGTTAAAATCGATGTAATAACATTATACCAACTCGTTTTACTCTATTGTTTTATCCGATATAAAACATAAAATAGCCATTTATAATGAGAGTATCGACAATTAATAGGAAATAAAATGAAAACAGTTACTATCAAACAACTTGAGATCGGCGTTGGAGCACCCAAAATTATTGTACCAATTGTTGGTAAAACTCAAGCTGAATTAATCGATGAAGTTCAGTTTTTGCAATCCATTGATTTTGATGTTTTAGAATGGCGAGTCGATCATTTTACCCAAGTTGACGATATTTTGGCTGTCAAACAAGTCGCTAAAAAAATAACAGATCTATTACCCAATAAACCCCTTTTATTCACTTTTAGAACAGCAAACGAAGGAGGAGTCAAACCTTGGCCGTTATCCTCTTATATTCAATTGAATAAAGAAATGGCCTGTAGTGGACTTGTTGATCTGATTGATGTTGAAGTATTTATTGGTGATGATTATGTAAAAGATATCATTGATATTGCCCACAATAATCAAGTCTTTGTTGTAGCATCAAACCACGATTTTGAAAAAACACCAGCAAAAAGCGACATTATCGAGCGATTACGAAAAATGCAAGATTTAGGCGCTGATATTCCTAAAATTGCCGTTATGCCCAAAACCACAGATGATGTATTAACTTTACTGGCCGCCACAACCGAAATGAACGAAAAATACGCAACCAAGCCAATTATTACCATGTCTATGGCGGGGCTTGGCACTATTAGTCGCATTGCAGGAATCACATTTGGTTCTGCAATGACTTTTGGAGCAGCTAAAAATGCCTCTGCACCAGGGCAATTAGATGTCAAAGAATTACGATACATTTTAGATGTGCTATACAAAAGCCACGGTTAATTGAATCTGTCATTTTTAATAAATGACAATACAGCTTTCTAATCATAATTATGAGCGCACCATTAGCGGTAGTAATTCATTAAATAATTGGCGATATCCCAATAAATTCGCTTGATACTTAAAAGCCAAGTCGATGCGTGGCGTTGATAACGATAAACCGTTATAATACGGCTAAATATTGTGATAATTTGGCTTCGAATTTATCTAATCATATAGCCTAAAGGTTATGCAAATTTACTAACAATTAGGCAGTAACAAGTATATACTGAGTTCGTTGCTTTTTTAAAGTATTATGAATAACGCAAAAGTATGAGGTTTATTTTTTTATGTTTTCTTGGTGGACTAAAGTCTATTTTTTTCTTATCCAAATGCTGGTCAAACTTTTTGTTAAAAGTAAACCGATACCAACCGATCCAATAACAGAATTAGACCTTGATATCGATAGCCCCATTTTATATGTATTACCTTACAACTCTCAAATCGACTTAATGGTGGTTCGGTCACTTTGTTTACAATATAATTTACCTGATCCATTAATTGGAATCGACATCAACGGAAAAAACGTTCCAGCTTATATCTATATTGATAAAGGCCCAGGTATTTTTGCCTCTAATCAACAAAAAAACAAAGCTATTGGCATTTTAAGAGATTATATTTCGGCACATCAACAAAATCATGATCTTGATATTCAAATGTTACCTGTTTCGGTTATGTTTGGGCGTTGTCCCGATAAAGAAGGCAAAAAAAAGTTATCACTACAAGTGCTTGGTGCAACAAGTAAATTTTTCAAAATAATCACATCAGGACGAGACTGTTATACGCGCTTTTCTCGTACGGTTTCGTTTAAAGATATTCATGTTGCAGAACAAGATCTTTCAGTATTAGCTCATAAATTAGCTCGTGTTGCACGAATTCATTTTGCCAAACAACGTATGGCTTCAATTGGACCTAAGTTACCTGTTCGTCAAGCAATGCTAAATAATTTACTCAAAAAGCAAGTTATTTCGGAAGCAATACAAGAAGAGGCTAAAAGTAAAAATATCACTTTTGATAAAGCGAAAAAAAATGCATTAGCTAATTTGAACGAAATTGCCGCTAGTTTTTCTTATCGCATGCTTAGAGTAACTGATTTTGTCCTTACTTGGGCGTGGCATCGACTCTATCAAGGATTAAAAGTAACCAATGCCGATCCTGTTCGTGAATTGGCACAAAATGGCCACGAAATTGTCTATGCGCCTTGTCACCGTAGCCATATGGACTACTTATTATTATCTTATGTGCTTTATCGACAAGGTTTAGTTCCGCCACATATTGCCGCTGGTATTAACTTAAATTTTTGGCCAGCGGGTCCTATTTTTAGACGATTAGGTGCATTTTTTATCCGCCGTTCGTTCCGAGGTAATAAACTCTATACCTCAGTTTTTCGAGAATATCTAGCCGAACTATTTATTCGCGGTTATGCTGTTGAGTATTTTATTGAAGGTGGACGCTCTCGTACGGGTCGGTTACTCGATCCTAAAACGGGGATGTTAATGATGACCATTCAAACATTATTACGTGGAGATGCAAGACCAATTACTGTTGTACCTGTTTATATTGGTTACGAGCATGTATTAGAAGTTGCAACCTACGCCAATGAACTACGAGGCGCTAAAAAAGAAAAAGAGAGTTTGTGGCGTACTATTAAAGCATTTTTAAAGCTAAAGAAATTAGGATTTGGTTATGTCAATTTTGGTCAACCTATTCCGTTAAATCAATTTCTAAACCAATACGTTCCCGAATGGCGAGAAGCTATCGAACCAACAGGCGCCCAACGCCCGCAATGGTTAACACCAACAACCAACTTACTTGCCAAGCAAATTATGGAAAATATAAATTCATCAGCAGCGATTAATGCAATGAATTTATGTTGTTCAATATTATTAGCTGCAGACCAATGCGCACTAACCAAAGTCAGACTTTTGGAACATATTGATTATCTTTTAAAACTTTTTAAAACAGTCCCTTATTCGAATTTAATTACTATTCCCGATGATACGCCCGAAGAATTATTTGAGCATGCCAAAGAAATGGGCAAATTTATTATTACTACTGACGACGTTGGCGAAATGGTTGGCCTTACAACCGAACAAGCAGTATTAATGACTTATTACCGTAATAATATTCAGCATTTACTGATTATTCCGGCCATCATAGCCAGAATTGTACTCAAACATAACCAAATTTCACCTGATGACGTTTTACAACAAGTAAAACTACTTTTCCCTTTAATCAAATCAGAGCTATTTCTTTATCATAACGATGAACAACTGACCGAGTATGTAAAACAAATCATTGCAACTTATACCGAGTTGAATTTGATTAATGATTCGACCAATAAGCTGACAATAAATTATTTAAAAATTTCGGGATTACAATTACTTGCTTCATCATCTAAAGATACATTACAGCGTTATGCCATTGCATTTTCTTTATTGCAAAAAGAACCAACCATTAGCCGAGCAACACTAGAAAAAGAAGGTCGATTAATTGCTGAACGATTATCCATTTTACACGGCATCAATGCGCCTGAATTTTTTGATAAAGGTGTTTTTTCAACATTAGTAGCATCATTGCGTGAACAAGGATATCTAGATGATCACGGTGACAAAAACATACCAAAAATTGAAAAAATGAACAAAATTCTTAAACCCCTTATTACTGCAAGGGTAATGCAAACCATTGACGAAATTAATCTATCATCAAACAATAAAAATAACATAATAAAAAACTAAAAAAGAAAATAATAAGTCATACTTTTTGTTGATACTGTTTGGCATGAAAAATCACGCAATCTTGCGAATATGCCAAACAAGCAATATTTAATAATAATATTTTTGATAATTATAAATTTTTTCCATCAATCAAAAATCGTTATCTCAAAACAAAATTTGAACTAATTACTGATAATAAAATAAATAGTTAGAATCTTCATTTTTATGTTTTTTAGAAAATTTAATGTACAGTTTTATCGCCGTACTTTTGTTTTTTTGAAAGAAAAAAACAAAACTGATGATAATTCTTTTATTTTTACAACTAAAAAGTATTTTTCTTAAAGCATAAATCAGCGAAATTTGGAAATAATGGATATTTATAATAAAAGGTTACCAACAATAAAGCAGTTACAGTATTTTATTGCTGTTTGTGAAGCAAAAAGCTTTAGAGGCGCTGCTGAAAAATTAGGCATTAGTCAACCTCCTCTTTCAATTCAAATAAAAGAACTAGAAGAAAAACTTGGTGTACTTTTGTTTTTAAGAAATTCTCACCGTGTTTTTTTGACAAAAGAAGGGGAATATTTCCAATTAAAAGCTTCCAGTTTATTAAATGAGCTTTGTTTAATCACTCAATTAACTAATTCAAACAATCTTAAAAAGGTGATATTAGGGATGACAAAAACACTCAGTTTTGATTTTATTCCTAATTTTAAAAAATTTCTTTCTGATTTTAGTGATAATACAGAAATCTACAAACATAATTACACATCAAAAGAACTAATGCTTGAATTAAAAAAAGGAAACATCGATTTTGCATTTGTTTCTGAGAATGAAAAAATAGAGGAAACTGAAAATTCTTTGCTGATTTATAAAGAACCTATGATTTTAGTGTTACCAAATTCTCATCCATGTAGTAAGCTTGAATTCGTGGATCTTAATGAGATTACCAATTTACCTCTTTTTTGGTTCAAAGAATATTTAAATCCGACTTTTTATGACCAATGTGAACAAGTATTTAAAACACTCTCTTATCCTATTTGTCGTCGAGCTGAATTATCCGATACGCTATCAATGTTGCTTGAAGTATCGTTAGGAAAAGCAATGATGCTTTTACCACAATCAATGGCTCAAGCAAAAGTCGAAGGTGTAGTTTATAAAAAACTAATCAAAAGACAAGCTAAAAAACTAAACATTAATATATACCTTATCTGGCGTAAAAACCTAAGAAAGACCGTATTGACTGAATCGATAATTAATTATTTTAAAGACGAATATTTAGATATTAATAAATAAATGTTCTAATTTTTATCCTATTAATTATTAATAATCTTGAATATTTAAAGTTATTTCTGCTTGATTCCTCTTTAAAATTTTGGTTGATATCTATTTCATATCACAAAATAAGTATTTCTATATTTTGAATTTTCTATTTATTGTTACCAATACCAATAATATGATTATTAACGAAAGGTATTTATCTTATGGAAATAAGTAACATCCATTTTATAGAGAAAAAACAAAGCAAAATGAGCATTATTGTGTCAGTTATGCTTGTATTACTTTTAGTCGGTTCGGTTTATATTAGTCAACTCATCTTCCAAGAAATATCACAAAGCTTCAATATAGATATTTTAGATGCTAGGTTTGTTTTTAGTTTATCGTGTTTTTTTTACGCTATTTCTTTTTTTATTTATGGCCCATTATCAGATCGAGTCTCAACACGACTATTAGTTATTTTTGGTTGTATCGGTACAATTTTATGTCTTACTATTTCAGTGTTTGTCGAATCGTATAAAATATACTTATTTATTATGTCATTGACGGGCTTTTTTGCTGCATCTGTACCTGTAGCATTATTTGCTTATACAGCTAAAAATACACCTAATGACAAGTTACCTCAAAAAATGGGGTCAATGATTTCAGCTTCAATTGTAGGAATGATTTTTAGTCGCAGCTTTATTGCAATGCTAACAGATACTTGGTCTTGGCAATTTGCATTTATTATTTATGCAATGCTCATTTTTTGTGCTTGCTTTTTTGTTCCCTATGGTATTGATAAAAATATCTCAGATAAAAATGATATTAAAGTTATTCAAACTTACTTAAATGCAATTAAATTATTATTTAATAAAACTATCGTTATTTTTTTATTTGTTGGTTTTATACTCTTTTTTGTTTATTTCGGGATATCTTCCTTTTTAACCTTTTATTTAAAAGGTGCACCGTTTTATCTTTCTTCAACAACATTAGGGTGGTTAAACTTTGCCGGCATAAGTGCGGTAATTGGTGCAACAATTACTGGTAAATTATCTCAATATATAGAAGGAAATAAATTACTAATTATTTGCTTATTAGGCATTAGTGTATCAATTATTATTATTAAATTGAGTACAAACTTAATTTGCATCACAGTGGGTATTTTTAGTCTATTTTTATTCGTTTTTGGTGTTCAACCAATTGTTATTTCATCAATTAATCAAATTGTTAACCAAGAATCAAGAGGTTCAATTTCGTCTCTATATTTACTTGCTTGTTTAGCTGGAGGGAGTACTGGCACATATCTACTTGGGATCGTTTATGACAGCCTAAACTGGAATGGAATCATTATTACATGCATTATTCTTTCATTAGCAAATATTGTTTTATCCTTTTATGGGGGAAAATTAATACAAATTAATACAAATAGTAAAGAAGTAAGATAAAGTTAAAACCAACAAGATGTTTAATTTTGATAGTTAATCATTAGATAAAATACCAACTCACCATTATCAGGATCATAACAATTATGAGAAAGTGTTTTTTATGTACTATATATTTTTTATTTTTAAATTTACATGCAGGTACTAGTATGGCTCAATTAACAAAAATGGAAACTTCTTTCCAAGCACCGACTGGTATTGCTTTTGATAGCACAGGGGCAATGTATGTCACCAATTGGTCAGGAAATTCAATTACTAAGATTAAAGCCAGTAATGAACATGAGGTTATTTACTCGAATATTTCTTCTCCTGCTGGTATTGTTATTGATGAAAAGGATAATATTTATGTTTCATCATATAGTGACAATTATATTTTAAAAATACCAGCTAAAGGAAAACCACAAAAAATATCGGAAGGTTATCACACTCCAACGGGTATTGCGTTTTCTAACTCGGGACAACTTCTTATTACTAATCGAGCAACAGGAGAGATTATTTCTCTAAATTTAAAAAATGGTCGAAAAGAAGTGCTTGTTCAAGGTTTATCGACGCCAGTGGGGGTTACCCAATTACCAGACGATAGTATAATGGTATCTCAATACAGTGGACATCTAACTTTAATTCGACCATCAGGTGAAAAAGTTGAATTAGGTCAAAATTTTGAACGTCCTGGTGTGGGTATTACCGCTATTACTCCTACTGTCGTTGCTGTTATTGATAACGGTGCAGGAATGTTACGTACTATTGATGTCAAAACAGGTCAAGTTAATACTATTGCTTCTTCCTTACATGGTGCAGTTGCATTGGCATTTAAGCATAATCATTATTATATTGGAACATGGGGGGATGGATCTGTTTATATTCTTAACTAGTGACCCTAGACAAAAAGTGAACAAAACTCATAAGAGGCAAATATCATGAACAAAAAATTTAGCATCGAATTCAAACAATAATCAGTCGACTATGCATTATCTCATGCAGAGCTTTCTATCAATGAATAAGCCAATATTACAACGCTGATTTTAAGTAGTTATTGTTACAATATGGACTAAAGCAAAGCATGACTCGAAGAGGAAACTGTTGAGATAATGTGGTCATTGAACGTTTTTTTCATACACACAAACCCCATATTATTTATGACTGTTACTACAAAACGAGGAAGCTGGCTAATAAAGCACTATTTGAATACATTGAAATCTATGATAATCGTATACCCCGTCATTCAGCCAATGACGGGGTATCACCTGAACAATATAAACAACAATATTACCAAAACGATAAAATGATAGCAGTGGGTTCTATCTAGTATTTTGACAATGACCAACGTTACAAAAAATAGAGATGGAAAAATCCAAGCAAACAAGAGACTTAGTGTGTAAAATGTATATGTCTTTCATGTATTTATTTGGTAACGAAGTAATGATAAAAACCCGCATTAACATTTTTTTATTTTAAATAGAAAAGCTATTTTATCTAAATAAGTAGGCATTTTATATGTAAAAAAGGAGTACTGTATATGTCTGAACCTTGGGGATGTATTATTGATGTAAAAATAACGGCCTCAGCATTAGATAAATATCTACGCAGTAAACAAAAAAATACTGATATTGAAAAATATTTCTTATCTAATAAATTTCAGAAGTTTGATAATGTTCTCATACAAAAGAATATTAACACATCAAAAAGTATTGCCTATTTTTATGCCAGTTTACTGTATGATTTAAAAAATAGTGATCCAGATAGTGATGTTATTCTTTTCAATTATGACGCAAATAAACAACGGGTATTTATTGCGGTTATATTTGATCAAGATATTTTCCCCACTTATGAAAAAATAATGCTATCCATGCTATCTCAGCTTGCTAGTTATAAAGATATTGAAAGTAATGATACCGCTTTATTTATCAGTCCATGGACGAGGGATTTTTACTCTGCTTATCATTTAGATAAAAACACTTTGCATAAAATTGATGAGTTTGAAGTCTCTCAAACGATTATTGATGAGTATATTGAGAATTTTTTTAGTTTTATGGAGAAAGAGTTTTTTCCACCTATAGGTAAAGCATTAAGAAAGAAAAATTACTATTACAAGCCCATAAGGAACGCTTTTAACCGTTATTGTAAAGAGCAAGAAGAAATTATTCGCCCGTATAAAATTAGCCAAGCCACTAAGGATAATCCTTTGCCGTTATTGGGACATTTCTATACTTTCAATAATAAAGTCTACGAAAAGAAAAAAGATGATGATTATATGGAGCTAGTGGGAGCAGATCCAGTCACATTAAGGGAAGTATCCATGCTTTCAGATCTGTTTGCTGATAAGAATCATGTTTATTTAGGTTATTATGGATGGAATTATCAACGTATTGAAGGGATTGATGGTTCTACATTCACTAAATGTGGAACAGGTGAACCAATTTATTGGAAAGATAAAAACTATGTTTATCTCGATCGGGTTACCGAAGAAAAAACGCTAATAAGACTGGATAATGTTGATGTCAAATCTTTCATAACCACCAATGAGTTTGGTTTTGCTAAAGACAAAAATCATATCTACTTTCAAGGTGAAATTTTACCTCTTAATGTAAAATTGGCACGACTAACAATGTATGGATTCGCTTTCGATGACAATGTTGTGTACTATTATTCACACCCCGTAGCTTTAGATGGCAAAACCTTTAAAGTATTGCGTTATCAGTCATTATTTTCTGGACCTTTCATTGTATCGGATAAAAATGGACTTTATCATTATGATACTGATTCAAACAGAAATACACTTACAAAATTACAAAATTTATCGCCAGATGATTTAGCCAAAATAGCGCAGTTTAAAATGTATGAAATAGATTTCTAACTTGTGAAAAAGATTGTCCGCATGCCTAATATCTAAAACAACTATCTTATCAATCAAAAAAATTATGAAATTAACTACCCCACAAACAAGTAAAAAACCGAAAGAGTGTGATATAATCAGCAAATATTTGATGATTCAAAAAGAAGTAACAAAAGCTCAAACAATTTTTTTCACCATATTCAACATAAATTAAGCTATTGAAAATTTATTTTTGATATACATCAAATTTTGTGAATTCATCCCTGTTTTCTCCTTTATTTCCATGCTATTAAAGATTATCATTACAACTTATAAGGATGTTAATAACTTCCAATATAATAAATCAAATAATGTGATGTCAGCTTTCTAAGGAGCCCATATGCTATTTAACCGTAGGCAGTTCTTTAAGATCTGTGCTGGTGGTATGGCAGGAACAACGGTAGCCACACTAGGACTAGCGCCGAATGTCGCGCTTGCACAAACTCGCCAATTTAAATTACTCAAATCCAAAGAAACTCGTAACAACTGCACTTATTGCTCAGTGGGTTGTGGAATGCTACTTTATAGTCGTGGCGATGGCGCTAAAAATGCCGAATCATCCATCTTTCATGTTGAGGGCGATCCTGATCATCCTGTTAGCCGCGGCTCGCTTTGTCCTAAAGGCGCTGGAGTTCTTGATTATATCAAAAGTGAAAATCGTGTTAGATATCCACAATACCGAGCACCAGGTTCAGATAAATGGCAAAAAATAAGTTGGGATGATGCAATTGACCGTATTGCTCGTTTAATGAAAGCTGACCGAGATAAAAACTTCATTGAAAAAAATGAGAAAGGCACGACGGTTAATCGTTGGACAACAACAGGATGGCTTGTCACATCGGCCGCAAGCAACGAAACAGGCTGGTTAGCCTTTAAAGTTGCTCGTGCATTAGGCATGTTAAGCCTTGAAACCCAAGCTCGAGTTTGTCATGGACCGTCTGTATCTAGCTTAGCTGCCACGTTTGGTCGAGGGGCAATGACTAACAATTGGAATGATATCAAAAACGCCAATGTTGTTATTGTCATGGGCGGTAATGCCGCAGAAGCCCATCCAGTTGGCTTTAAATGGGCAATTGAAGCTAAAATTAATAATGGCGCAGAACTAATTGCCATTGACCCTCGTTTTCACCGAACAGCTTCAGTTGCGGATCATTATGTACCCATTCGCTCAGGATCTGACATTGCATTTTTACTTGGTATTATTAATTATCTGATTACTCATAACGAAGTTAACTTTGAGTATTTAGTGACACACAGCAATGCTAGCTTAATTGTGCGTGATGATTTTAATTTTGATGTTAATAGTGGATTGTTTAGTGGTTATGATGCAACTAATCGTCAATATGATCAAACCAGTTGGGCATATCAAAAAGACGAAAATGGTTATGCTCTTCGGGATAAAACACTAAACCATCCTCGTTGTGTCTGGAATCTATTAAAACAACACGTTAGCCGTTATACCCCCGAAATGGTAAATAAGGTTACTGGTAGCCCAATTGATGGATTTTTACATGTCTGCCGATCACTTGCTAGCACAAAAACCAATGATAGAGCAGCAACCTTTTTATATGCATTAGGTTGGACTCAACACACTTATGGATCACAAATTATCCGTACCGCTGCCATGGTCCAGCTTATTTTAGGTAATATTGGCGTTATGGGCGGAGGTATTAATGCTCTGCGTGGGCATTCAAATATTCAAGGTTTAACCGATGTAGGT
Source organism: Gilliamella sp. Pas-s27 (assembly GCF_009795865.1). Lineage (NCBI taxonomy): Bacteria > Pseudomonadati > Pseudomonadota > Gammaproteobacteria > Orbales > Orbaceae > Gilliamella > Gilliamella sp. Pas-s27. The sequence continues at coordinate 43,777 of NZ_WTEW01000005.1, read as the reverse complement.
TTGTTGTCAAATCGCCTGCCAGCTTATCTTGATTTACCTAAAGAGTCTCAAGTTTCACTTACTCAGTATCTAGATGAAAAAACACCAAAACCACTTGGTCCAAGCGAAATAAATTTTTGGAGAAATTATCCTAAATTCTTTGTCAGTTTTATGAAATCAATGTACGGTGATAAATCGACTAAAGATAACGATTGGGGATTTGATTGGTTACCAAAATGGGATAAAACCTATGATGTTTTAAGATTTAGTAAAATGATGCGCGATGGACAAGCCAATGGCTTTATTTGTCAGGGCTTTAACCCACTTGCTGCTCTACCCGATAAAAATAGTGTTCGTGAAGGTTTATCTAACTTAAAATTCTTAGTTAGCATTGATCCTATGCCAACTGAAACCGCTGAGTTTTGGAAAAACCATGGTGAATCAAATGATGTGGATTCTAGCAAGATTCAAACGGAAGTCTTTAGATTACCATCTAACTGTTTTGCTGAAGAAAACGGAACAATTGTTAACTCTTCCCGTTGGTTACAATGGCATTGGGCAGCAGCTAAACCGCCTTACGAAGCATTATATGATCCTGAAATTATTGCACGTATCTTTTTAAGAATTAAAGAACTATATGCCGAAGAGGGCGGTACTTATCATGAGCCAATTGATAATTTAGTTTGGGATTATCAAGACCCTGAAGGTCCAGCAGCCGAAGAACTAGCCAAAGATTATAATGGACGTGCACTTGCAGATATCACTGATGCAAATGGAAATGTTATCCTTAAAAAAGGTCAGTTACTCAGTGGTTTTTCCCAATTAAAAGCAGATGGAACAACGTCATCAGGTATTTGGATATTTTGTGGTTCTTGGACTGAGCAAGGCAACCAAATGGCAAGGCGAGATCCAAGCGATCCGTCTGGCAAAGGCGTTCATGCTGGTTGGGCTTGGGCATGGCCAATGAATCGACGTGTACTTTATAATCGTGCATCAGCGGATGAAAACGGCAAACCATGGGATCCAAAACGAGTTTTAGTAAAATGGAACGGCTCAAACTGGATCGGTAATGATGTTCCTGATTTTACGGCAACATTATCGCCAAGTGCTGGAGCAGGCGCTTTTATTATGAATAATGATGGTTTAGGTGGATTATTTTGTTTAAATCGATTAGTTGATGGACCGTTCCCTGAGCATTATGAACCGTTTGAAACGCCTATTACCAATAATCCATTGCATCCAAATCAAATAAGCAGTCCTGTTGCACGAGCATTTAAAGAAGATTTGGCTCGCTTAGGTAATGCTAGCGAATTTCCTTATGTTGGCACGACTTATAGCATCACTGAACATTTCCACTTTTGGACACAGCATGCAAGGTTAGCATCGATCACTCAACCAGAGCAATTTATTGAACTAAGTGAAAATTTAGCCAATAAAAAAGGTATCAAATTAGGTGATACGGTTAAAGTAACTTCATATCGGGGCTATATCAAAGCTAAAGCAGTCGTGACAAAACGTCTTCCGACATTAACCGTTGATGGTAAAGAGATTGAAACCATAGGAATTCCTATTGTGTGGGGATTCACAGGGCAAACAAAGAAAGGATTTTTGGTTAATGAATTAACACCTCATTTAGGTGATGCTAATTCACAAACACCAGAATATAAATCATTCTTAGTCAATATTGAAAAAGTTACCAGTGCGGCATAAGGAGGAAGATCAATTATGTCATTACAAACACAAGATATTATTCGCCGCTCAGGAACCAACGCATTAACACCAGCGCCACGAGCCCGCGATTATCAACAAGAAGTCGCAAAATTAATCGATGTAACAACATGTATTGGCTGTAAAGCGTGCCAAGTTGCCTGTAGCGAATGGAATGACTTACGAGCCGAAATTGGCAATACTGTCGGCGTGTATGATAATCCCGCTGACTTAGAGCCCAAAGCTTGGACCGTAATGCGTTATTCGGAAGTTGAAATTAATGGTAAATTCGAATGGCTGATTCGTAAAGATGGTTGTATGCACTGCTCAGATCCTGGGTGCTTAAAAGCTTGCCCTGCCGAAGGTGCTATTATTCAATATGCCAATGGTATTGTGGATTTTCAATCAGAACACTGTATTGGTTGTGGCTATTGTATTGCTGGTTGTCCCTTTAACATTCCAAGGGTCAGTAAAGAAGATAATCACTCTTATAAATGTACTTTATGCGTAGATCGTGTTGCTGTGGGGCAAGAGCCAGCATGTGTAAAAACTTGCCCGACGGGCGCTATCCATTTTGGCACAAAACAAGACATGATTCGCCATGCTGAACACAGAATTGTCGATTTGAAAAAACGAGGGTTTGAAAATGCGGGGCTTTATGATCCACAAGGTGTTGGTGGTACGCATGTGATGTATGTTTTACACCATGCAGATCAACCAGAACTTTATCACGGTCTGCCTAAAGATCCACAAATTAGCGAAATTGTTAAATTCTGGAAAGGTGTTTGGAAACCACTTTCAGCGGCAGCATTTGTTGCCACCTTTGGAGGTTTACTATTCCATTATATGGGCGTAGGTGCAATTGAAGTCGACCAAGATGATATTGAACACGAAAAAGAAGCCGATAAACAAGCACGAAAAAAATTAGGATTACCAGTTGTTGAACGTAAAAATGGTGCTAATTTACCACAACAGGAGAATCATCATGAATAAGAAAGGAATGATATTAAGAACACCATTAATTGTTCGCTTCTGCCATTGGTGTATGGTATGTCTATTTATTTTGACTGCGCTATCAGGTTTATCACTGTTTTTCCCATCAATAAAACTATTTGGTTTGTTCCTTGGCACCCCACAATTAGTGAGAACATTACACCCTATTTTGGGCTGTATTGTTTTTGTATTGCTGATGTTTATGTTTTTAAAATTGGTTCATCATAACATCCCTAATAAGCAAGATATGGTGTGGATTAAAAACTTTAAAAGCGTCATTATGGGCAAAGAAGAAGGCATTCCAATTGGTAAATACAACGTCGGTCAAAAGTTTCTGTTCTGGTGCATTATGGGCTTAATTTTTGTCTTATTCGTTACGGGACTTATTATGTGGCGTCAGTATATTTCGGATTATTTTCCAGTACAGACTGTTCGTATTGCGATATTATTTCATTCACTTGCCGCAATTAGCTTAATTTTACTGGCTATTGGCCATGCTTATATGGCAATTTGGGTTAAAGGCTCGATTAAAGGGATGATAACGGGCTATGTATCACGTGCTTGGGCACGAAAAAATCATTCCGCTTGGTATGAACAAGAGATGGAAAAAGTCTATCAAGCAGAACTAAAAGCCAAAACCGAATCAGATCAGCCGACAACTAACACGAAACATGATATCAAGAATGACATTGAACATAAAACGATTTAATTAACGTTTTTATATAACGCCAATTTACCGCTGACAATATATCAGCGGTACTACGTTTGGTTAAAGTCTATAATCAGCTAAGTCACAATCAATGAGAATTTATAATGAGTATAAAAATCATCCCACAAAAACAACTTGAACAACAGGCAACAAACTCAGTGATTAGACAGATTCCATTAATTTTTTATCCATCACCAACAACGACTTATGCACATCGAGCAAAGCGCTTAAAAAGCTTGGCAACCAATAACCCATTTAGTGATTATTTAAATTTTTGTGCCACAATCGCCGAACAACAAGCCAATTTAGCTAAACAAAATCCTATTAATGTTGATTTGTCTGAATATCTTAACAACGAAAATCCACCATTAAGTTTAAGCAATCGACCATTGTCCACGAGTTGGCAAGAATACCTCAATGAATTATTAAGTTCGATAACTGCAACAACTGAACAAATAACATTAGTCATTGAGCAACTTAAAAAAAATAGTGTTCAGCAGCTACAAGATAAAGCGCTACATCTACTCAATAATGAGTTTGCTCATGTAGAGGGTAACGAAGCGATATTTATTTGGGCAGCATTGTCGGTTTATTACAGTCAACTAGCAAGCCAAATTAAAGGCAAAGCAATAGCAGAAAGCACTGATAAAAGCTGGTTATGCCCAGTATGCAACAACATACCTGTTGCTAGTATCATCCAATTAGGTAGCAATAATGGCTTACGCTATTTACATTGTAGTTTGTGTGAAAGCGAATGGTATGTGCCTCGAATAAAATGTACCTGCTGTGATAACATGAAAGATATTCAATACTTTTCACTTGATAACGAATTATCCCCCACCAAAACAGAATGCTGTGATGCTTGCCATAGCTATTTAAAAATCTTCGATCAAGATAAAGATCCACACATTGAGATTATTGCTGATGACATTGCTTCGCTAATATTAGATATCAAAACAGAAGAAGAGGGATTTGCTAAAAGTGGAATAAATCCTTTTATATTCGCTCAATAAAAAGTGACTATAACACGATGATTAAAAAAATAATTTATGGTTATTGATTACCACTTTTATAACGGCTTTGTTAACAATAATCATTAATTCATAAAATACAACTTAACTTTTTAGGCTAATAAGGCTACAATGAAACTATTGTACTAGTTTATGAGTGTATTTTATGAAACGCTTTACTTTATTGATAATAATGATATTGCTTGTGCCTTTTTACAGTTTTGCTGATGCAATGAAAAATGTCGCCATTACGGCAATTGTTGAGCATCCATCATTAAACCAAATCCGTGATGGTGTCAAAGATGAATTAACCGATAGCGGCTATACATTAAATGATAATTTAACCGTACAATACAAAAGTGCACAAGGAAGCAGTGCCACTGCAGCTCAAATAGCAAAGCAATTTGCTACAGCAAAACCTGATGTTATCGTTGCAATTGCAACACCAAGCGCACAAGCAACAGCTGCTGCAACTAAACAAATTCCTATCGTCTTTGCGGGAATTACCGACCCCATAGCAGCTAAATTAACCAAAGATTGGCAACCAACAGGCACCAATATTACTGGCGTATCTGATTACCAAGAAATAGGTCCACAAATTGATTTTATGAAAAAAATTGTACCTAACGTTAAATCAGTCGGTTATATTTATAGCCCAAGTGAAATTAACTCAACGGTTGTACTAAGACACCTGCAAACATTGCTAACAGAACAAGGGATCGCCCTTTTTGCCGTGCCAGCTCAACGAACATCAGACATTCCAACGGCGGCCGCCTCATTAAAGGGTAAAGTTGATTTAATCTATACCACAACGGATAACAATGTGGTTTCGGCCTATGAGTCTTTAGTTAAATTTGCTAATGAGAATAAAATTCCCCTTTTAGCCTCGTTCCCTGATGCTATTGAACACGGTGCTGTTGCGGCATATGGCATGAGTTATTACGATGTGGGTCGTCAGTCAGGCAAACTTGTTGTGCGCATATTAAAAGGTGAAACCGCAGGTAATATTGCTCCAGAAATAGGACAATCTCTTCGCCTTGTCATCAATATTGATGCAGCTAAAAAACAAGGAATTACATTTACACCTGAAGTGATTCAATCTGCTGACAAAGTCATCGGTAATCATTAATTTAATATCCCTAAAATCAATAAAAATCCTTGTTCACTTAAGTGAACAAGGCACTTAATATTACAAAGCATCATTCTGAATCAATAAACATCACTGACTCTCAACTTTAATCGAATACTAAGATACACATCATTAACATCGCTTTTAATAATGCCTTTGTAACTGTAATGAAATATTTACAGATAACCTGTTTTTTATTATAGAAAATTATCTAATTTTGCTTTATAGTAACTCAATATTTAGCTTATATGTAAAAAAAATATTACAGGAGCGTTTTATGCGTAATTCTATAATTAAACTTTGTATGTTACTGAGTTTATCGTTAGCAACATTTTGTTCTTTTGCTGATGCTGAACCTAAAGCTGAACAAAAATTTGTTGCTATCACCGCAATTGTTGAACATCCTGCGTTAGACAATGTACGCAAAGGTGTTGAAGACGAATTAAAAGATAACGGTTATATTAATGGCCAAAATCTAAAACTACAATTTGCCAGTGCACAAGGAACTAGTGCAAATGCAGCGCAAATTGCTAAACAATTTGCAGCAAGTAAACCTGATGTTATCGTTGGTATCGCAACGCCTAGTACACAAGCGTTAGTTGCTACAACCAAAAATATTCCTATCGTTTTTACTGCTGTAACTGATCCTGTTGCGGCTAAATTAACATCAAGCTGGGAAGCATCAAAAACGAATGTAACAGGCGTATCTGATGCACTACCGCTTGATTCTCAAATTGAGATGATGCTAAAAATTAAACCGGATGCTAAAAATATTGGTTATGTTTATAGCCCAAGTGAAGTTAATTCAACAATTGTACTTAAAGAATTACGATCAGCACTTGAAAAACGAGGTATGAAAATCATTGCTGCCCCAGCTCAACGAACATCAGATATCTCAACCGCAGCTCAAAGCTTAAAAGGTAAGGTTGATATGATTTATACCACAACTGATAATAACGTCGTTTCCGCTTATGAAGCGTTAGCAAAAGTAGCTAACGAAAACAAAATTCCTTTGCTAGCATCAGATCCTGATTCTGCAGAACGCGGTGCTATTGCTGCTTTAGGTATGAGTTATTATGATCTTGGTCGACAAGCTGGTAAAATTGTTATTCGCATCCTTAATGGCGAAAACCCAGGTGATATTCCACCACAAGTGGGCAATATTACTCAACTAACAATTAACAAAAAAGCAGCTGAACGCCAAGGTGTCACTTTATCTGAAGATATATTAAAATCAGCCGCAAAAATTGTTGAAAAATAATTTTTACACTTTTATTATCATTAAACCGCCAATATTGGCGGTTAACTTTAATGGATTTTTGAATGTCTTTTGAATTTTTATTAGGCTCAACCGAAATTGGCCTTATTTATGCACTTGTCAGTTTAGGTGTATTTATTTCGTTTCGTTTACTGGATTTTCCTGATCTAACTGCTGATGGTAGCTTTCCTCTTGGAGGGGCGGTATGTGGTTTATTCATCTATATTGGCGTTGATCCTTGGATTGCAACATTTCTTGGCATGTTTGCAGGTTGTCTTGCTGGTGCAATGACAGGGTTATTATATGTCAAACTAAATATCTTACAGCTACTCGCTAGTATTATTGTCATGATGGGGCTCTATTCAATAAATCTTCGGATTTTAGGTGTTGGCCGTTATGTCACTGGTGAAGCGGATCAAATTGTGGGTACACCCAACCTATCATTATTGGGTTCGGATACAATTTTTACATCACTTCCTTTTGAAGGATCTATATCGCAATACCTTATAATCTTAGGGTTTGTCATTGTATTTTGGATGCTACTAAACCTATTTTTAAATACCCAAAAAGGCCTTGCTTTAAGAGCTACAGGGACTAACCAACGAATGGCAAAATCGCAAGGGATTCCAACGGATGGCATCATCATTTTAGGAATGGCGATTTCAAATGGTTTAATTGCGCTAGGTGGATCATTATTTGTACAAACACAAGGCAGTGCTGACATCACTATCGGCGTTGGCACTATCGTTATTGGGCTTGCCTCGATTATACTTGGAGAAAGCATCTTCCCAACAAAACGCATCTGGTCGATTATGTTTGCGATCATCTTAGGGTCTATCTTATATCGTTTATTTATTGCTTTTGCATTAAGTAATGAAACCCTAAAAAGTATCGGTGTTGGAACAGAAGATCTTAATATCATCACCGCATTATTAATGGTATTAGCACTTGTATTACCAAAACAAATAAGAAAACTCTCGAAGAAAAGAGGAAAGTAAACATGATTAAAGCAGAACAATTACATTTAACCTTTAATCAAGGTACGCCGATTGAGAATCATGTATTACGAGGGTTAAATCTTAACATCAGTGAAGGGGAATTTGTCACAATCATCGGCAGTAATGGTGCAGGGAAAAGCTCGTTACTTAACGCAATTAGTGGTGATTTACTGACTGATTCTGGCTGCATTATGATCAATGATAAAAATGTCACTCGATGGCCAGCATGGAAACGCGCGGGTATGGTTGCTCGAGTATTCCAAGACCCAATGGTTGGAACTTGTGAAAACCTAACGATAGAAGAAAACCTTGCTATTGCTTATAACCGTGGTAAAAAATTCACATTATCTTCAGCGCTTAACCGCAAAGCACGTTCAATATTTAAAGAAAAACTAGCAACATTAAACCTAGGACTTGAAAATCGACTAACCGACATGATGGGACTACTTTCTGGTGGGCAAAGGCAAGCTGTTAGCTTATTAATGTCAACTTTACAACCATCTAAAATACTACTTCTAGATGAGCACACTGCGGCACTTGATCCTAAAACGGCGCAATTTGTTTTAGATCTTACTGATAAAATCGTGTCACAAAACAAATTAACGACCATGATGGTAACTCACTCAATGAAACAAGCCTTGGAATATGGCACCCGAACAGTCATGTTGCATCAAGGGCAAGTAGTACTTGATGTATCGGGCGAAGAACGTGCTAAATTAACTGTCACCGACCTTTTAGCCATGTTTGAACGAACACGCGGTGAAAAGGTTACCGACGATGCTCTGCTTTTAGGTTAACCATTATCAAAAAGCAATATTTCTATTAGAAATATTGCTTTTTATCTATCGCAATTAATTCCATTACAGCCTAATTTGCTGCGGGTGACGGGACATAACTTAAACCTAATTTATTAAGCTTATCTGTATAAAATTGCTTTATATCACTCCAACGATAATAAGGGTATTGCGCTGATTTTATAGGTAGATGCACTTCACGCTCGTTTAATAATACTTTAACTAATACAGGCTGATTTGCTTGTTCGCTTTTATAAAAAATCCATTGAATATTGGCACCCATAGGAATAATTTTATCTGCTTGCCAAACGGCATAATAATCAAAAATAGACTCAGCAACAGTGGATGTACCTTCAATTTCAAGTAAAGTAGCTAAAGGTGAAATAGTTTCAGCATGAGCAAAACGCAAATTAGCATCAATATTATTATTCGCTATTGCAATATCGGCAGTGTTTAACATATCCCACAACAATGGGGCGGCAATTTTTATTTGGATACCATTGGCATCAAAAGCAGGACCAATTTCCAGATAATTTTTAGCTGTAACCACGGTATTAAGCCAAGTATTTTCATCAACCGAAAAATACGAATTAAGGTCAAGATAATTATCCTTTAATAATTGAGGCGAAAATGCTTGTAACTCTTGATACAATTGGTAAATCGCAATCACGAAATCTCGCGTTGTTACAGATGGTTTGTCGACAACTTCAATACCGCTATCTAGCTTTTGAATAAAATCATCAACAAAGATCTTTTTTGCAACCTGTTTGCTTATTTGTTGCGTTTTAGGAGCATTTTCTACTGATTTCACGGCATTTTTTACTATTTTACTGTGTTTATATTCATCATAATCTGGTGAATAATCAAAAAAACGCAATAACGTTTGCTGATCTTCGGGTTGCTGTGTGACATGGATATTAGGATATTTAGATTTGAAAGAACTAACGAATATTTCTGCGGTTTCTTTGGCTCTTGGTGAGCTAGAGGAAACAACATCAATTTCCTTTCCGTTAAACACAGTAGGATTATTGTTCAGCATTCGTTGACTAATCAAAGCTATATCTTTACGACCAAGATCGGTAAGTTGACCGTAATGATTTTTATTTAACTCACTAATACGAATTATTTGCCTCAATAAATCTTTTCCAAGGTTAGTTAATTGATCTTGCTTTTCGGCCATTGACAAAATTTGATAAGCAATATCTTCAGATTTTGACTTACTGATATAACGTGAACCATGTCGCCCGACATGATCGATATAAAACGCCACATACCCAACTGGTGCAGGAGTAATCTTTTGTTCGGTATCATATTGATAAGCTGTCTTAGACCCCAAAATTATAGATTGTTGAGCAAAACTTACAGCAGAAAACGCACATAAAAAAACAGTAAACCATTTGCAAAAACGAACCGTAACCATACGCTTTTCCCCTTGAAATAAACAATGTTAATATACCATTAAAAATACTCTCAACATCACTACCTTATAGTGTAGATTAACATAAAAATTAAAATAAGCCGTACTTATCAAGTCATCGCATCAATAAAACACTACCTATAAAAAACTTCAAAAAAAAGATGATTATTTTTATAACACTCTTTTATTTTTTGTAAAAAAGATTATCTTATTAAGCACTCAACACAACTTTCCTTTAATTGATTAGATACAATGAAATTATACGGCCTTTCTGGCACAAAAATTAGCTGTGCATTAGTATCCTCATGCATAAACACCCCTTACAGCATTCCTCGTTTTATTAAAGACTTAATAGCCGGCATAACTGTTGGTATTATTGCTATTCCGCTAGCAATGGCATTAGCAATTGCCAGTGGAGTACCGCCACAACATGGCTTATATACAGCCATTATTGCTGGTTTGGTGATTGCATTAACGGGAGGATCACGTTTTAGTGTTTCTGGCCCAACGGCTGCATTTGTCGTTATTTTATATCCTGTTTCATTACAATACGGATTATCTGGACTACTCATTGCCACCTTATTGTCGGGGATATTCCTTATCTTTATGGGCATGGCTCGATTAGGTCGATTAATTGAATATATTCCACTCCCTGTTGTATTAGGCTTCACTTCGGGCATTGCCATCACTATCGCCACCATGCAAATTAAAGATTTTTTTGGCTTAACGCTTGAACATATGCCAGAAAGCTATATTAGCAAAGTCATTGAACTAACAAAAAATCTACCAACTATCAACATTGCTGATACCATTGTTGGTTTTGTCACACTAATGGTATTAATTGCATGGCCAAAACTTAAAGTAAAAATACCGGGGCACCTACCTGCACTCATTGCTGGCGTGATTGTCATGTTTATTTTTAATCAATTAGGCTACCAGATTGAAACAATTGGTTCTCGATTCACCTACACAATGGCTGATAATACCATAGGGCACGGTATTCCATCCGTACTACCAGAATTTTCTTTACCGTGGCTTCATACTGAATTTAACTGGGATTGGTCAATGCTCACAGCCCTATTACCCATTTCACTAACCATGGCAATGTTATGTGCAATTGAATCATTATTGTGCGCAGTCGTATTAGACGAAATGACACACACCAAACACCACTCAAATAGTGAACTTATTGGGCAAGGTTTAGGTAATATCATTGCCCCATTTTTTGGTGGTATATCAGCAACAGCGGCTATCGCAAGGTCGGCCGCCAATGTCAAAGCAGGAGCAACATCACCTATTGCTGCTGTATTACATTCATTAGTTGTATTACTTGCACTTATTTGCTTTGCGCCAGCATTATCGTTTATTCCTCTATCTGCGATGGCTGCCTTGTTACTTATCGTGGCATGGAACATGAGTGCTGTTCAACGTGTCATTTATATCATCAAATGCGCCCCTAAAGACGATATTTTAATTATGCTTATTTGCATGTCGCTAACAGTACTATTTGATATGGTGATTGCAATTACTGTTGGAATTGTGCTGGCATCAATTCTATTTATGCGCCGTATTGCTCGAATGACCCGCTTAGTTGAACTAAACCAAAGCAACGATAAAACCCTTGCATTACGAATTAACGGCCCACTCTTTTTTGCTGCTGCTGAACGTACTTTTTCAGAAATATATCAAAAAATCAATGGTTATAAACACATCGTATTACAATGGGATGCCGTGCCTATTCTTGATGCAGGCGGACTCAATGCTTTAATACATTTTATTGATGAACTTCCTGAACATGTCGATTTATCGATTTGCGAGTTACAATTTCAACCATTAAAAACCCTTGCTCGCGCCAAAGTAGTGCCAACATCTAACAAAATCATGTTCTATTCAACATTAGAAGAAGCACTGAAAGATAAAGATTAATTTTAAATTTAGTCTTATCATATTTACTAATTTAACTGCACAGTCAAAGTTTCAGCAAAAATAATGACTGTGCAATAAATTAAAGCTCCACGACCTTTCTTTTTATTTTCTATTCACTATTAGCAAACGCATAGGTTTTAAAGATAATTTTAATTTAAAACCCAAAATTAACTTATAAAAACAGGAAAATAACATGATATCTAACAAAAACGAGCTACAAAACCTAAAACCAAAATCAAATTGGTTTATTTTAATTGGTGTTATTTTAATTGTATTAGGATGTTTAGCATTAACTTATCAGTTTATCGCCACTGTCTTTTCTGTCTATTTTATTGGTTCATTAATATTAATTGCAGGGATTGCTCAAGCATTACATTCATTTAACATAAAAAGTTTTGGCCAATCAGCTTTATGGGCAGTAATGGGGATTTTATATATAGTGATTGGCTTGATGTCATTTTTCCAACCCGTTGCGGTTTCATCGGCGTTAACACTAGTTATTTCATTCTTATTACTGATGAGTGGTTTTACTCAGTTATTTGCAGCGCTAAATAATCGTAATTTACCAAGCTGGGGATGGATTTTAACCTCTGCCATTATTACACTTATTTTAGGCTTTATGATTATCATAGGATGGCCATACGACAGCGTTTGGGTATTAGGTATGTTTTTAGGTATCGACCTCATCTTCCAAGGTTGGGCTTATGTTGCGATTGGTTTTGCAATTAAAGCAGTAAATAAAAAATAAATTATGCCAGTGCTCACAATCAAGTAGCGATACGTTTAGCTATATGTCACACGATTCCTACTTATTGTGAGCAATCATTTATGAACATAATACAGCTTAATTGCAACAAACAACACGCCAAAACCGACTACTTATAGCTTTTATTGGTTTTTGCCTTAACTTCTTGCATTGTCTGCAAAATTCGATGATAGTTATCTAACCTTGATTGAGCGATTTCACCATCTTGCACGGCTTTTTGTAGTAAACATCCTGGTGTGTCAAGATGATTACAATCCCGAAAATGGCAACCGCCCAAATAATTATCAAATTCTTTAAAACCACTAATCACTTGCTGTGGTTCTAAGTGCCATAATCCGAATTCGCGGATCCCTGGAGAATCAATAATATCACCACCGTTTGGTAAGTGATAAAGTCTAGAGGATGTGGTTGTATGCTGACCAAGCCCTGATATTTCTGAAATATCTCCAGTCATCGCTGATTGTGATTGATGCGGTAACAGCAAATTAATAATACTTGATTTACCCACACCAGACTGTCCAACTAAAATAGAAATCTTACCTTGTAAAATATCCTGTAATACAGCAATACCTTGTTGATGCTGGCATGAAACATACAACACTTGATAACCAATTTTAGTATAAATAGCCAATTGGCTTTCAACATTTGCTCGCTCGACATCGTTTAATAAATCAATTTTATTTAAAACAATAATCGGTTTAATATCTGTTGCTTCACAAGCCACCAAATAACGGTCGATAATATTAAGAGACAACTCTGGCAATACAGCCGATATAATCACAATTTGATCCACATTTGCCGCAACAGGTTTAACACCATCATAAAAATCAGGCCTAACCAATTCAGAATGTCGAGGGTGAACAGCTTCAATCACACCATTGGTATTAGGCTCTAAACTTTCACGCCACATCACTTTATCGCCAGTGACTAACGAAGGTAACGTTCGTCGAATACTACAGCGATAAATATTGCCAGTATTATCCTCAACATCAGCCGATTTACCAAAACGACTGATAACCACACCATCACGCGGTGATGAAAAGTTAGATAGGCTTTCATCTTGCTTTGTTGCTAACCGTTGTTGATGTTTAGCTGCCATGCGTCTTTTTTGATTATTGGATAATTGAATTTTTGCCATAGTACTCATTTTTTACTAAAACAGATTGCCAGTTATGCTACACTACTCAGTATCAAAAAGAAATTATCTATCACATATTATGACTAAACAAACACAAATTAATAGCAACAATCTAATTTGGGTTGATCTTGAAATGACAGGCCTAGATCCAGCCGTTGATCGCATTATTGAAATTGCAACGATCGTCACCGATTCCAACCTTAATATCCTTGCTGAAGGACCTGTCATTGCAGTTCACCAATCTGATGAACAGTTAGCACTAATGGACGAATGGAACCAAAACACACATGGCAAATCAGGACTAATTGAACGTGTTCGCCAAAGTACCATCAGCGAACAACAAGCCGAATTACAAACCATTGAATTCTTAAAACAATGGGTGCCTGAAAACAGCTCGCCAATTTGTGGCAACACCATTGGGCAAGATCGACGTTTCTTATTTAACTATATGCCTAATTTAGAAAGCTATTTTCATTACCGCTATTTAGATGTCAGTACAATTAAAGAACTAGCCAAACGCTGGAAGCCCGAAATATTAAAAGGCATCAGTAAACAAAGTTCACACCAAGCACTTGAAGACATTCGTGACTCGATTGCCGAATTGGCTTATTATCGCCAACACTTTTTTAATATAACTATTTAATTAGTATGCAAATTTTATATACTATTTTATTATATTTACTACAACCTTTTGTCTGGCTAAGGTTACTTTGGCGTAGCCTTAAAGCGCCAAATTATCGCAAACGTTGGCTTGAACGTTATGGTTTTTGTAAAAACAAAGTCAAGCCCAACGGCATTTTAGTTCATGCGGTATCGGTAGGCGAAACCATCGCCTCAATACCACTTATCAAAGCACTTAAGCAACAATACCCGCATTTACCCATCACTGTCACCACCATGACACCAACGGGATCTGAACGAGTCAAATCGTTACTTGGTGATAGTGTCAGCCATGTTTATTTACCTTACGATTTACCTTGTGCAATCCATCGTTTTCTAAAAACAGTACAACCTAAATTAGTGATTATTATGGAAACCGAACTTTGGCCTAACATGATTAGCCAATGCCATAACAAAAACATCCCCCTAATTATTGCCAATGCTAGATTATCTGAGCGATCAGCAAACCGATACCGCAAACTCGGTTCTGCCATTAGCCACTTATTATCAAAAATCAGCACCATTGCCGCACAAAATAAGCAAGACGGCGAACGATTTATGTCATTAGGCTTACCGCCTGATCACTTAACCGTCACAGGCAGTATTAAATTCGATATTGAGCTAACCGAACAACAACAGCGAAAAATTGCCATGCTAAAACAGCAATGGCCATTAAATCGCCCAGTATTTATTGCCGCAAGTACCCATAATGGCGAAGACGAAATTATTTTAACGGCCTTTCAACGGTTATTACTCAAACATCCTGATTTATTATTAATTATTGTTCCCCGCCATCCTGAGCGCTTTAAAACAGTTGAAAAGCTAATTGATGACCGCAAACTAAATTACATCAACCGCAGTCACAATAATGCCCCAACGCGACAAACCCAAGTTATATTGGGCGACACAATGGGCGAACTAATAGAACTTTATGGCATTGCCAACATCGCCTTTGTTGGGGGGAGCTTAGTTGAGCATGGAGGACATAACCCACTAGAGCCAGCACTGCATCACATCCCGATCATAAGTGGCAAACATTTTTTTAATTTTAAAGTAATTGGTGAACAACTCATTTCAGCACAAGGAATGCAAGTTTGTGCTAGCTCGGCTGATGCACTTTATTCAACGATTGATGCATTATTAAACAGTCAAATTAATCGCCAACAAATGGGTGAACACGCCTATCAAGTATTAAAACAAAATCAGGGGGCATTAGGTCGGCTTCTTGCTATTATCAACCGATATCTTAAAAATAAGGATTAATGGTGACCTCAAAAGAAGGACTATTACTTGTAAACCTAGGCACTCCAAACGCCGCAACGCCAGAAGCCATAACGCAGTATTTAACTGAGTTCCTGCTTGATAGGCATGTTGTTGATCTGCCTAGACTGCTTTGGTATCCGCTTTTAAAGTACCGCATAATCCCCAAACGCGTACCTTATATAATTAAGCATTACCAAAAAATCTGGATAGAGGGTAACTCGCCATTATTGCATTACAGCCAATTATTATGTAACAAGTTACAACAGTGTTTACCCAATGTGCAATGCGAATTAGCCATGACTTATGGTGATCCCACTATGCAATCGGCATTGAATCATCTTAGCTCATGTACCAAAATTACAGTATTGCCCCTCTTTCCGCAATACTCAACCACCACAACACTTGCCGTACTAGATAAACTTAACCAACTCATCAACCACAATCAAATCACTGCAAACATTAACTACATTCGTGATTATGCGGATCATCCAAGTTATATCAATGCACTATATTTGCAAATCAAACAGGCTTTTCAACAGCAAGGCGAGCCGGAAGTGCTCGTTCTGTCTTACCATGGTATCCCAGAGCGCTATATCCACAAACGAAAAGAGGATTATATTGAACGTTGTGAAATGACCACGCAATTATTAATCGAAAAATGTCGAGAAAATGGGATAAATCGACCAATCCAAATGGCGTATCAATCCAAATTTGGTAAAGGTAAATGGGTCGAACCCAATACCAGTGATGTATTAAAACAGCTAGCCAAGCAAGGCATAAAAAACGTGCACGTCATCTGCCCAGGTTTCTCGGTAGATTGTATTGAAACCCTTTATGAAATTGATGAAGAAAATCGAGAACTATTTTTTAATGCAGGAGGAAAAACGTTTTATTATATTCCCGCATTAAATGAGAGCGACTTACAGATTAGTTTTATCATAGAGCTAATTAATCATACTCAACCGCTTACATTTAAAAACTTATGCTCAAACACCTTATATTCAAACACATAGTCTCCTAAAATTTTTTACAGAAGCAAAGTGACTTAAAAAGATTATGCAAGACTGGTGATTGTAAATGTTCAAATGATTCAAATTCACAAATATTAATGCTAAATAGCTGTCTATCTCTCCTATAATTTATGGCGTATGATAGGATATTATTAATAATTGAGTATCTGAGCACTGAGGAGCAAATTAAATGAAAATCATCATCATTGGCGCTCAAGCCGCAGGCGCAAGTGCCGCCGCAAAAGCCAAAAGAATGAACCCAGAGGCAACCATCCGTATTTATGAAAAATCAAATATTGTCTCGTTTGGCGCTTGTGGTTTACCCTATTTCATTGGTAACCACTTTACTGATGCCAATGAAATGATATCTCGAACACCAGAACAATTTCAAAAAGATGGTATTGAAATTAAAACGTTACATGAAGTAATGACGATTGATGTTAATCAAAAAAAATTAACCATAAAAGATCATAATACTGGCCATTGCTTTGATGACAACTACGATAAATTATTACTGGCGGTTGGCGCAAGTCCTATCATACCAGCTTTTAAAAATGATCAGCTAAAAAACATTTTTACATTACGTGATCTGCACGATGGATTAGCAATCAAACACGTATTATCAAACAAAAATACCCAAAATGTTATTGTTGTCGGTGCTGGCTATATTGGGCTTGAAATCGCTGAATCGCTAGTCGCCTTACAAAAAAATGTCAAATTGATTCAATTAGATGACAGAATCCTAGTCGATGCGTTTGATGAACAAATTACCAGCCTAATTGAAGAAAATATTAAACAACATTGCGACCTACACTTGCAAGAGCGAGTTCTTAGCTTTGAGGGATCACACAATGTCACCCATGTAATTACAGATAAAGGACGATATCCTGCTGATATCGTTATTATTGCAACGGGAGTAAAACCAAACAGTGATATCTATAAAGATCTTGGCATCAACCTACTTAAAAATGGAGCCATAATCACTAACAGCTTAGGGCAAACCAATATTGCTGATATTTATGCCGCTGGCGATTGCGCCGCGCTTTACCATAAAGTTAGCCATTCAATGGTATATATCCCGCTCGCCACAGGAGCAAACAAGCTTGGTAAAATTGTAGGCGAAAATTTAGGTGGTGGACATTGCGAATATCCCGGCACGATTGGTACTTCAGCGTTAAAAGTTTTTGATATCGAAGCAGGACGCACGGGTTTAACTGAAAACGAAGCCCAAAAAGCCGCAATCCCCTATAAAACTGTCATAGTTAAAGATAAAAATCACAGTAATTATGTTGCTGGACAAACAAGTGTAACAGCAAAACTGATTTATCATGCCGATACGCGCGTGATTTTAGGTGGACAAATAGCGGGGGGGAATGGCGCGGTATTAAGAGTGAACACGTTAGCAACCGCTATATGGGCGAATTTGAAAATTGATGAATTAGCCATGATGGATTTTCTGTACGCGCCACCTTTTTCCAGACCTTGGGATATTTTAAATATTGCAGGCTCAATCGCAAAATAAACAACATTAATATATTTATAGTTAAACATCAAATCACGTAATTAAACATAGCACGTAATTAAACATAGATTGTTAACCAGATAACTGAATTATCAAAAGAGAGGCTAATTATGTCAGATGCCATTTTTCAGGGGACTTTTTTTGAAAAGTTCTTATCAATTACCCATTATCAAACCCTCATTGGTATTGGACTACTTCTCATCTGTTTTTTTGCGGTGATGAAACCGTTACAAGATAAAAAAGTCAATTTTTCAGTTCGTATGTTAGTTGGCTTAATCCTTGGTGCTATACTTGGTCTAGGCATTCAAGCTGTGGCGGGATTTCCTGATGCGGCAACCCTCTGGATGCAGGAAACCGCAACATGGTATGGGCTATTTGGTCGAGCATTTATTGCCTTTATCCGAATGCTAGTAATACCACTTATTTTTGTATCGATTGTTAAAGTGATTATCGACTTTTCGGGCAAAAAAAATCTACCTCAAATTGCATTTAGAGGAATTTTTTGGTTACTGTTTACAACAGCCATTGCTTGTATCATCGGTATTTTGCTAGCGAATCTATTTTCTTTAGGTGAAATAAGCTCAAGCTCTGTACATCAAGCGCAAGCAAAACAATACACCAATATTATTGATACCTTTGTAAATCTAATCCCAAGTAATATTATTGCATCAATGGTAAATGAAAATATTGTTGGATTAGTCATCTTCTCTGCCTTAATGGGGCTTGCCGCCAATAGAATGGAAAAGAAGAATCTACAACCTATTTCACTCTTTAAAACATTTATCGAAGCACTTTACAAGATCGTTATGTCCATTGCGATGACGGTTATTAAATACATGCCTTACGCAGTCATTGCGTTACTGGCTCGCACCATTATTTCTAATGGAATACCGGCCATTATTCAGGTCTCAAGCTTTGTTGCCGCCATCTATATTGCCACATTGATTATGTTAATTGTGCATATTGCCATTGTTTCGATTCATGGTATTTCACCAACTATGTTTATAAAAAAAGCGCTAGGAACATGGTTATTAGCCTTTACTAGTCGCTCATCAGTTGGCTCATTACCAATGACTATCTCAACGTTAACCATTCGAATGGGAGTGAATACCGGCACTGCAAATTTAGTCGGCTCACTTGGCAGTACAATGGGAATGAATGGGTGTGCAGGTTTTTTCCCTGCTTTACTTGCCGTGATGGTAGCCCATATGGTTGGCATTGAAACAAATATCCAATTTTATATTATGCTTGTCATTGTGGTCGTTATTGGTTCAATCGGCATCGCCGGCATTCCCGGCACAGCAACAGTTGCCGCAACTGTTGTTTTATCGGGGATGGGGATGGCCGAATACTTCCCATTAATTGGAATGGTTTTAGCCGTGGATCCAATTATTGATATGGCAAGAACTTTAGCTAATGTATCTGGCGCTATGACAGCCGCAGTGGTAACCGATCGTGAAATTGGCCTTATGGATATGGGTGTGTATAACGATCCGAATATTACTCTTGAAAATGAGTCGTCAGAGGTTTGATAGCAATGAGGAGGTTGTTCTAAGCTGATGTTAGTGTTGATTTTGCTTGAAAAGAGTTAAATAAAAACTTCAATAAAATCAATACCTTTCCTAACTGATTTTTTAGCGGAAAATCAGGCCTTTTTTTGTTTTTGTGAATAGAATAAATTAAGTGCGGTGGTTTCGGACGTTTTGACCTTTGGGTGAATAAAATGGCCACAGTGACCACGTCCGAGCCAAGGGAATTTAAAGCGAATTCCCTTAGCAATCCCACGCTTTGGCTGCAGAATGTGGCCTTCGGCAATACTCGTATCATCCTGATACTCGCCTCTACGAGGCCACCTTCGCTATGCTCAGGTGTTCAAATTTGTTCCAGACAAATTTGTCAAGCGCGCCACAAACTCGCCAAACATCCCTGTTTGGCGTGCTAACCTCGCTCTGTTGTCGGCACATTCTGACGCCTGAATAAGGCAGATAGTATAGCCGATTGTTTTTTAATTATGTGATTAATTTTATTTTTTATTGCCGCCTATACGGCGTTAAGGATGAACAAAAGCAAGGTTATCTTGGCGTTGATTTTCTAAACCGCCTATACGGCGTTAAGGTCTGTGTTTTTTTATCATCAGGCGGTAACGGTTTTCTAAACCGCCTATACGGCGTTAAGGTTACCGGAGCCAGTGTTAGTGGAATGGGGACATTTCTAAACCGCCTATACGGCGTTAAGGGAATGGCGATAGCTACGAAAACGTCACTGACTTTTCTAAACCGCCTATACGGCGTTAAGGTAGTTCTTTTTTTTATATATATGATTGGTAGGGTTTCTAAACCGCCTATACGGCGTTAAGGTAGAACTCAAGATTTGATAAATCTCGTTATATAAAGATAAACAACAATTTTGGCTTTGAAAACCCTTTTTTTAAGCTGTTTTCTAATGCATTGATTTTATTTAATTTTAAATTATCGTAAAAAAAAGGGTTTGTAGAGGTTTATATTCAAAAAAACGGATAGAAAAAACTTTAATAAAATCAGTACCTTTCCTGACCACTTTTTTGCGATTAAATGCAGTTATCCAGAGTGTGCTTTTATTGGTTTTACGGGTTTGTTAGTTGTTGGTATTTAACGCTAGTTATGCAAGTGGTTGATTTTGCTTAAAAAGAGTCAAATAAAAACTTCAATAAAATCAATACCTTTCCTGACTAATTTTTGAGCATTTGATAGTATGTTTTTTTATAGAAAATTCCCCCAATAAAAAACCTCACACCATTTTCAAAAATCATATTTGAAAAATAACAAGAAATTAACCTTATTTTATTTTAGAATTAGGTATTAATAAAAATAATCATTAATTTCACTATTACCATTATTCAATAAACACTAACCGTTAATAATGAATGATTGGAATTTTGTTAAGGAAAGGAAATAGTTAAGTGATAAAAAAAAGATTAAAGAGCGCTTTATATCTAATAAGTTTGGCTTGCTTTTCAATGTCGTCGTATGCTGATGATGCAAGACTTTATGTGCCTTATAAGAATTTGTTACTTGATCGTAGCGGTAAGGTGATTGTCGATAATGTGCAGGATGAGAATACGATAACGTATAAGGATCATTATTGGATTATACAAAAAAATAATGATGTTTTTTTTAATAATTCTAGGCAAGTTGAAAACTTTGAATATTCTTTTGATAAACAGGGTGATATTTTAACTTTCAAACCCGGTGGGTCGTTGAGGTATTTGGGTAATGAAAGAATTGCTTATTACTATCAAGATACTAAGGCATCAGTTTTAATTGATACCGATGGTCATTTAATTACCCCTAAAGGCGTTTATTATAAAAAAATCTATCCATTTAATAATGGCTACGCTGAAGTAAAAACGCAAGATAATAAACAGGGTTATATTGATTTGCAGGGGCAATTTGTTAGTAAGAATCCCAATGAGCTAAACACCAAATACAATCCTCATTGCCAAAACGTCACCCTCGATAAAATCATGCAGCTGTGTGAAAAAAATATTAGCCACTATATTGTCACTAAAAAAACAAGCTTTAGAAGCAACACAAATAAACTATAGCTACAATTCAACACATTTAACGGGACTATTCGCAATTTACTTATCGCTGTAGTCAATTGCCATTAACTGAACTTATTTATACTAATCGAGCTTTATTGAATTCAAAAGAATTATCTGATTTGCTTAATTTATTAACATTTGAGAAATATCATTATCATTCCAATAAAAGTATAAGGAATTAATATTTTATGAAGTGTAAAAATATTTATCGTTTTTTCCACTATGTATGACATTTATGTTATATGAATAAAAAAGGACGCCATCTGCGCCCTTTTTTATATTGTTAGATGTTCAAAACTAAAGTGTCTTTAACCAAGCTTTAACATCGTTACCCAAACTTTTGTGGCGCATTGCATATTGAACAAAGGTTTGTACATAGCCCAATTTATTACCACAGTCATGGCTACGTCCTTTTATGCAATAAGCATCAACTGGATCTTCTTCTAGTAGCATTGCAATCGCATCAGTTAACTGAATTTCACCACCTGCGCCTAATGGCGTTTTAGCAAGTAAAGACCAAATCTTTTCAGATAATACATAGCGTCCAACTACAGATTGGTTTGATGGTGCTTTGTCAATCGATGGTTTTTCAACAACGCTATACATTTGTGCTACATTGCCTGCTGATAGCGTTTCACCACGGCAGTCAACAATACCATAGGAAGAAACTAACTCTTTTGGCACAGGCTCTACCATGATTTGGCTGTGTTTGGTTTCGTGATAATTATTGATCATTGCAGCTAAATTATCTTGAGTCAAATCACTATCGTATTCGTCAATAATGACATCAGGTAAAACAACAGCAAAAGGTTCATTACCAACCAGAGGATAAGCACATAATACTGCATGACCAAGCCCTTTTGCTAAGCCTTGGCGAACACTTGTTATTGTGACATTTTTAGGCAAAATACCTTGTACTTCTTGCAATAACTGACGTTTAACACGCGCTTCTAGCATTGCTTCTAATTCAAAACTGGTGTCAAAGTGGTTTTCAATCGAGTTTTTTGATGAGTGAGTAACAAAGATAATTTCGGTTATGCCGGCGGCAATACATTCTTTAACCACATATTGAATTAGTGGTTTATCAACAACAGGAAGCATCTCTTTAGGAATGGCTTTAGTTGCAGGTAACATACGCGTACCTAAACCAGCTACGGGGATAACCGCTTTTCTTACTTTTCCGCTAACCGAACTTTCTAAATTTAATGTCATTTTATTTCCTTAAAACAAATTAGCCAACAATGGTATTGCTCGTACCTTCACACGGCGACCATTAACAAATGTATTTTTGACTCGTACTGACTTTAATATATAAGCAATCCAAATACAGGTATAAATGATTGCAATAAAACTACTACTAAACATAATAAAGAAGATAGGAGATTTATTACTTTTAATAAAATATAGATATGTATAGATTCTTAAAAGAAAAAATAAATAATTTAGACCTACTTCAAATAAAAAAACAATTTAACACAAATTAAAATTAACCCACCTTTTAATCCTTTAAGTCTTTTCCCTTAGTTATTTTTATTCTTATTTAATAATTGATAAGTCACTAGATTCAATTAGTAAAGGATTATCCCTGTCTTTGGCTAAAGAATCAATAGCGATATAAACGATTTGGCAATTTTGCAACACGGCTTGCCTTACTACAAATTTGGCCTTGCGATCACGCGCTTCTTTTTGTGTTTTGCGAATATAAAGATCATCATATCCATCGTCATATAAAGAAGCGCTTTCTAGTAGGCTTGGCGTTCGCCAAAAAGTTTCTTTAGGATAGTCACGGACTAAAGTTTGTCCCGTTAATTTGCCTTTTATGCCTGCATAATTAGATGGTAAGTGTTGGCTTACTCTACTTTGAGCAATATAAACATACTGATAACTTGGGGTATCTGCTGGGAGGGTATTTAATAAAAACTCAATACCCGATAGGTTTGAATATTAACAATTTTCCATAGTTAAAGGGGCAGTTCGTAAATTTAACGAACCGCACCCAACAAGTAAAAATAATATAACAAAAGACAAACTACGTGGCATTTTTACTCTAAAAAAAGTTAAAATGCTAAAATATTTCTAGACATATATAACCTTAGTTACATTTTATCACTTACTTTTTCGGCAGTACGTGAAATAGCCTTTCCACCCGATTCAACATCTTTCCCAACACCTTTAACAGTGTTACATCCAACAACCAAAGTCGTCATAGCTATACCTAATATTAACATTAACACTTTATGGAACATAAAATATACTCCTTTTAGTAGCATGTTTATTTTAATGCAGCAAATGCTTCTGCCACACGATCAATATTATGGTGATTTAAACCCGCCACACACATCCTTCCACTGCCCACCAAATAAACAGCAAAATGATCTTTTAATTGTGTGACTTGTTCTTTTGTAAAGCCGGTATAGCTAAACATGCCTCGCTGTTTAACTAAATAATCAAAATTACGATTGGGTATAGCAGTTTTCAGTAGGTCGACAAGCATTGTTCGCATTGTTACGATACGGCTTCTCATCGCATCCACCTCTTTAACCCATTGTTCTTTAAGGGTTGGGTTATTTAGTATATAACTAACTAGCTGTGCACCATAAGCCGATGGGCTAGAATAATTGCGACGAACGGTTGCTTGCAGTTGCCCTAATACGAGGTTGGCGACGTTATTGTTATCACATAAAACCGATAAACCGCCAACACGTTCACCATAAAGTGAAAATGTTTTTGAAAACGAGTTACTAATAAAGCCACATAATCCTGCATCTGCCGCCTTTCGAATGGCATAAGCGTCATCGTCAATACTTTCACCAAAACCTTGATAAGCAATATCCATAAAAGGAATTAGATCCCGTTCCTTTAATACTTCAATCACTTTATCCCATTGAGCATGAGTTAAATCAGCACCAGTTGGATTATGACAACAAGGATGAAGTAATACGATGCTTTTAGCTGGCAATTGATTTAATGTTTCAAGCATTGCATCAAATTTTACGCCACATGTTTGTTCATCAAAATAAGGATACTGGTTGACCTTAAAACCCGCACCACTAAAGATAGCGATATGATTATCCCAAGTTGGATCACTTACCCATACTTGAGAGTGTGGAAAATAGCGAAATAAAAAATCAGCACCCACTTTAAGTGCACCCGATCCGCCTAGTGTCTGTATTGTTGCAATACGTTTGTCTTTATAAGCAGCGTGTTGTTCGCCAAATAATAAAGAGCCAATAGCTTGGCAATAGGATGGTAACCCACTCATAGGCAAATAAAGCTGTGCCTCTTGATTGTGATGATAAATATAATCGCGAGCCGTTTTTACACATTCTAATTGAGGAACTATACTGTTTTCATCATAATAATAACCAATACTTAAATTAGTCTTATTATCTCGATTATCATTAATAAATTCAGCGACTAACGATAAAATCGGGTCGCCTGCATACGGCTCTACTTTTTCAAACATATTCACAATCCAGTTAAGACAAAAATAACAATAAATAATTGTAGATTATTGCACCAACTTTATTGGCAATCAATCATTAAATAGCAGTTTAACAACAAATAATTACGTTGATTTTTGGTTAAAAATCATGCTTTTTAGAAAAAATAAAATGTAGGAAAACACCGTTTTTTACACAGAATGATTAAAATAATTCTCTAAAAACTCATAAGACATTAGTTTTGTTTTTATATGTATTTATTATTGTCCATAGTTAAATCAATCAAAGTAACATGTTAATTTAAAAACTTTTTATTGATATTCTTTTTTAGCTACTGTAGCATTAATTACTTACAAAGAGTAAGGATAAACATAGTTGATCTGATATCAATAGGGATATAAGTACTAAAAAATCAACTTAATTATAATCAGATAACATTATGTAATTATAAAATAAGGATGATTATGAGAAATAAAAGTGTAGCTTATTTGTTATGGTTCTTCTTGGGTTTTTGGGGTGTCCATCGAATGTACTGTGGTAAATGGATTACAGGAATCATTTGGTTTTTTACTGCTGGTTTATTTGGTTTTGGATGGTTTTTAGACCTTTTTCTAACTAGTGGCATGGTTGACTATGTAAACTGTATCCACATAAATAAATATGGTCAGCCACCAAATAATATTTCAATTCAAGTTAACAACGTTTGTCATTCTGAACCATCAAATCGTGCTATAAATGAAAAGGATAGGTAATATGTAAGAAAATGAGAATATCTAGTTTTTCGCTTTACAAATAAAATAATTCTTTAAAGCTTCATGAGGTGATTTTATCCAAAATCGCTTGAGTTTTTAATTCTATTCAGTAGAATAAATTTTAGAATTATTCAAAATTACACAACATTTTTTTACCATTAAAATGTGTTTTAAGTGGGTGAAAAAATTTTAACGACCGCATTATCCCAACATATTCCTCTTAAATTCATACTTTTCCTTAGTCTAGATTGTAACAATAAGTGACAATTATTTTCTCTTTACGATATAAGTGCCCTATCTATTGTCTGTGATAAGGCATTAGTTTTGTTTTTTATGTTGCATATTCATTACAGTAGTTTCTCAACTTCCTGTAAAAAAAGCGATTAATTGCTACAAATCACTTCTATTTCGACTTTAGCATCTTTAGGAATTCGAGCAACTTGTACACAAGAACGAGCAGGAAAAGTCGCATTATTTTCAATAAAAAAGGCTTCGTATACCGCATTTACCACAGCAAAATCATTCATATCGGCTAAAAAAATAGTCGTTTTGACAATATTATTCACTTGATAACCAGCAGCGGTAACAATCGCTTTAACATTTGCTAAACTTTGTTTTGCTTGCTCTTTCACACAACTTGGCATTTCACCAGTGCTTGGGTCTAATGGAATTTGTCCTGATGCAAATAACATATTACCTAAATCAACAGCCTGAACATAAGGTCCTATAGCGGCTGGCGCTTTATCTGTACTAATTATTTTTGCCATATTCGATTTTCTCCTTTTTAATCTATTGTGTTATTTAGTTACCAATATGGTGAATATATTTGGTTTTTCTTTTTTTGTTTTACGTTCTCATTTCATCAGGAACACAATTTAGTGTCAAGCTAACGCAAAATTATGATCGTGGGACTTATTGAAATTTTCTGATATCATAAACATAATTTTTTTATTCATTGAGAGTTAATATGTTCGAGAATTTAACCGACCGTTTATCACAAACATTTCGTAATATCAGTGGTCGTGGGCGACTATCTGAAGATAATATCAAAGACGCATTGCGCGATGTACGTATGGCCTTACTCGAAGCTGATGTTGCTTTGCCTGTCGTTCGTGAATTTATTAATCAAGTTAAAGAAAAGTCTGTTGGATTAGATGTTAGTAAAAGCTTAACACCAGGACAAGAGTTTATCAAAATTGTTCAAGCGGAACTTACAGCAGCAATGGGTGAAGTTAACAGTTCGCTTAATCTTGCTACTCAACCTCCAGCTGTTATGTTAATGGCAGGCTTACAAGGTGCAGGTAAAACAACCAGTGTTGCTAAGTTAGCCAAATTTTTAAAAGAAAAGCAAAAAAAGAAAGTGTTAGTTGTTTCTGCCGATGTTTACCGCCCTGCAGCAATTAAACAACTTGAAACCTTAGCTAAAGCGATTGATGTTGAGTTTTTTCCATCTGATATTAATGAAAAACCTATTGATATCGTTAATAAAGCCATTTCACATGCAAGATTGCAGTTCTTTGATGTGCTTATTGTCGATACCGCGGGTCGTTTGCATGTTGATAGTGACATGATGAATGAGATCAAAGCGCTTCATCAAGCCATTAATCCAATAGAAACATTATTTGTGGTTGATGCGATGACAGGACAAGATGCCGCCAATACAGCTAAAGCGTTTAACGATGCATTGCCTCTTACTGGTGTAATTTTAACTAAAGTTGATGGCGATGCTCGTGGTGGGGCAGCATTATCTATTCGTCATATTACGGGCAAACCAATTAAATTCTTAGGAATGGGAGAAAAAACTGATGCGTTAGAGCCATTTTTCCCAGATCGTATTGCCTCACGCATTTTAGGCATGGGTGATGTACTTTCGTTGATTGAGGATCTACAACATAATGTCGATCGAGAGAAAGCCGAGAAAATTGCCAAAAAACTAAAAAAAGGCGATAAGTTCGATTTTAATGACTTTCAAGACCAACTCAAGCAGATGCGTAATATGGGCGGAATGGGTGCTTTGCTAGCTAAATTACCCGGTGTTGGTCAACTTCCTGATCATATCAAAGCTCAGATGGATGATAAAATTACCATCAAAATGGAAGCTATTATTGGTTCAATGACATTAAAAGAACGTGCTAACCCTGAAATAATTAAAGGATCACGTAAACGCCGTATTGCTAACGGTTCTGGCACACAAGTGCAAGATGTTAATAAGCTATTAAAACAGTTTGAAGATATGCAAAAAATGATGAAAAAAATGAAAGGCGGTGGCATGATGAAAATGATGCGCCAAATGAAAGGATTAATGGGTGGAGGTATGGGATTCCCTCCTCGTTAAGGCGTCACAAATTCAAATTTTCAACAGCGATAACTATCATAATCTCTATTTCAAATTTCCCCAAAATATCGCACTGATAAACAGTGCGATATTGTTTTTAGTCGCTTAATTTTGTTACTTTATTTCACTATTTGATTTAATCGGTTTAATCTTTACTGGATGGTTCATAGTAAGTACTGTGCCTATGGACGAAATAATAATAAAGACAATGGCTAACCATTGATTACAAGTTAGCTGTTCGCGCAAAACCACCAATCCAGAAAGCGCGGCAAAGACAGGAGACAAGCTCATTAATGTGCTAAATGTTTGCGCCGGTAATCTTGGTAGTGCAATCATATCTAAGCCATAAGGGATTGCCGATGCTAATAATGAAACGACAAAAATAAGCGGAAGCAGTTCCAACGAAAACATTGTGCTACCACTTTGCCAAATTCCAATAGGAAATAAAAAGCACGCAGCAATAACTGACCCAACTGCTACGCTTGATGTTCCATAAATAGTGCTGGCTTTGCGTCCAAATAAAATGTAACACGCCCAACCACTTCCCGCTAATAACGCAAATAAAATGCCTATAGGATCTAAATTATCTGTAACTTGATAAAGAGGCAAAAGCATAGACAGCCCAATAATAGCAATACCTAGCCAAATAAAATCAAGTAGTTTTCTTGATGAGCACATTGCCACCATAATAGGTCCTGTAAGTTCAATAGCGACAGCAACCCCCAATGGTACTCTAGCAATTGCGTTATAAAACGCTAAATTCATGCTACCAATTGAAATTCCGTACAAACAAACATATTTCAATGCTTGTTTTGTCATTGTTTTACGCCATGGTTTGAGTATAAAAATCAACAGAATGGACGAAAAAAACAATCGCCAAGCCGTCATACCCTCAGGCCCTAATACAGGAAACAGATATTTAGCTATTGATGCACTGCCTTGAACCGAAATCATCGAAATAAAGATTAATAAAATAGGCAAAGCTCTTTTAAACATGAATAATTACCTTAATTGAAGTTATTGTATATGAAACTAATGGCAAGAAGTTTTCAGGAAACTATATGATTAGATATAACGCCATGAATTTAGCTATAAAAATATCTGTTCAACTGAATACTCATTTATTTGCGAATTGATTAATTAGTTTTCCCTTTTTACTGACAATAAGGCAAGATCTTGTAACGCTTTTTTATAAGGTGAATCAGGTAAGATGGCGATAGCATCAAATGCTTTTTGCGCTTCTTTTTGAGCTGTTTGCAATGTAAAATCTAGCGATCCACATTCATCCATGATTTTTAAAATACGATCTAACAAGTTACGTCCATTACCTTGTTCTATTGCTTGGCGAATTAATTCGGCATCTTGAGCATTTTTTGTGTGATGCATGGCATGTAAAAGTGGTAATGTTGGTTTGCCCTCGTTAAGATCGTCGCCTAAATTTTTACCCAGTTTTTGGTTACTATCGGCACTATAGTCAAGCAGATCATCAATAATTTGGAAGGCTGTTCCCAAGTATTTTCCATATTCTTGTAAAGCCAATTCTTGTGTTTCATTAGCGCCGGCTAACACCGCAGCCGAATGCGAAGTTGCTTCAAATAAACGGGCTGTTTTACGATAAATGACTTCTAAATATTGTTCTTTAGTAATGTTGGGATCGTTACAATTAATAAGTTGTTGAACTTCACCTTCGGCAATTACATTAGTTGCTGCCGACATGATAGTCAAGACTTTAAAAGATTCTGTGCGTACCATCATTTGAAACGAACGTGTATAAATATAATCGCCAACGAGTACACTTGCCGCATTACCAAAAAGCGCATTTGCTGTTGATTTGCCACGACGCAAATCTGATTCATCAACAACATCATCATGCAATAAAGTAGCAGTATGGATAAATTCGATGAAAGCAGCAGTAATAATATGTTTATCACCTTGATAATTGAGTGCTTTGGCTATTAACAAAGCAATAACCGGACGAATGCGTTTTCCACCACTACTAATGATGTAATTGCCTAATTGATTAATTAAAGCCACATCAGAGTTGAGTTCTGCTTGTATAGCCTGATTGACTTTGATTAGATCTTCTTTAACAAGATCGAGTATTTGATTCATTGATGGAGTATTCATCAGTCTAACCACTACAAATAATAGATATTTGTTTTCTATTATCTGATAAATATCTTTATGCAACAAGGTGTCATCTATCATATTTTAAAAAACACTATAAATGATACTCATTTTCATTTAAAATACATATCTTAAGTTGAAAATGATAATTGTTATGAAGATTAACTTTAATATAGACATCGATCATACCAAGGCTCCACAAAGCCCTACTAAAAAAAAACCAAAACACACCTATCTATGCACATCGGCTTCCATCCTGTCGCATCTTGTGTTATTGGTAATGCTATTTAGTTCTGCGTTACTTGCCCAAAATATTGCGGTTGATGAGGGTGATAATTCCATCAAAGCCGTCATGGTTGATCTATCACTATTAGCAGCACCTGAACAATCCCTAGTAGAAGACACCCCAGACATACAAGGCGTAGAAAATAGTCCAATTATTGATAATCAAAAAATAGAAGAAGTTCCAACCGAGCCGGAAGTTGTAAAAGAAGAAACGCCAGAACCCATCATCGAAAAAGTTACTGATAAACCAACTATTGAGCCCGAAAAGAAAATTGAAATAAAAAAAGAACCAAAACCAAAGAAAAAGCGTCCACCAGTTCAAAAAGCTTCGCACAAACAAGTTAGGCAAGAAGTAAATAGCCCAAATATTGCCAAAACATCTGTTGCACCTAAGATTTCTGATAATCGTCAATATTCAGGAAACCCGTCGCCGATAAGGCGAAATCAACCTGAATATCCACGCCGAGCACTCGATATGCGCATAGAAGGTTATGTCGTAGCAAAGTTTGATGTGAACAGTGATGGACGAGTTGAAAATATTCGTATTATTGAGGCAATTCCCAATAATATATTTAATCGCTCAGTAATCAGCGTTATGAAAACTTGGAAATATCAACCCATTGCCACCAAAGACATGAAAATAAAAATTATCTTCAATCGTGATAAATCGATTCGTTTAGATAACAATTAATAATTGGATAATAAATAGTTAGGTATTAGCTTTTTGATAGTTAGCTAACTGGTAAGCCATAACCTTAAGCAAAGTGATTATGGCTTACCATTAATAATTTACTTATTTTTTCCCATTAACTTTTCAATTTCGTGCGGTTCTTTAGGAACATCACTGGTTAGAACTTCATTGCCTGATTCAGTGATTAAAATATTATCTTCAATCCGAATACCGATACCTTTATATTGCTCTGGCACATCAGCATCTTGATTAATATATAAGCCTGGTTCTACGGTTAAAACCATACCTGGCTCTAATATTCTAGCTCGATTGCTACCAACATCATGCACATCAATTCCTAACCAATGCCCTAAACCGTGCATATAAAATTCAATATATGCTTTATTGGCAATTAAAGTGTCGATATCACCTTGCATAATGCCTAATTTGACTAAGCCTTCAACCATTATTCTAACGACGTGATGATTCACGTCCATAATAGAAGTACCCGGTTTAAGTAATTTAATTGCTTGATATTGTGATGCTAAAACGATGTCATAAATTTCACGTTGAGCTTGGCTAAATTGACCATTAACAGGAAATGTTCGAGTAATATCCCCCGCATAGTATTGATATTCACAACCAGCATCGATCAAAACTAAATCACCCGCTTTTAACGGTTTATTATTATTTTCATAATGCAATATACAACCATTATTTCCACCGCCAACAATCGTGTTATAAGATGGAAAACGTGCCCCATGCCAAGCAAATTCGTGTAAAATTTCGGCTTCTAGCTGGTATTCAAACATCGCTGGTTGACATTTTTGCATAGCGCGAACATGAGCTTTAGCACTAATTTGACAAGCTTGCCGTAAAATAGTTACTTCAAAATCCGATTTAAACATACGCATTTCATGAACTAGCGGTCGCCAATCAATCATGCAACTGGGTGCGAAAAGATTCATTTTATTACCTTTTCGCAACGTCTCCATTGCGTTATCAACAATGTTATCAGCATATTCATATTGCTGATCAGCATGATAAATTGCTGTTTTACCATTCAATAAATCAGGTAATACGGTAGCAATTTCATCAAATGCATAAGCTTCATCAACAAAAATAGCATCTAACGCTGCTTGTTGTCCTAATCGATAACCTGTCCAAGTTTCAGCTAGTCGATCTCTTTTACGATTAAATAACACATATCTAGTAGAATTATCATTTTGTTTAACAATAATAAAAACTGCCTCTGGCTCAGAAAAAAGCGTAAAATACCCAAAATCACTATTTTGCCGATATGGGTAATTGGTGTCATTACTGCGTGTCATTTCAGGGGCAGCAAAAAAAAGTGCAACACTATTTGTAGTCATCTGGGATGATAGTTTTTCTCTTCGTGACAATAGTTCTGTTTTGATATTACTGTTTATCATAGTCATAGCCTTACTTAATGGGATGTAATTATTCATATTAATGAATGGTCGGAGCTATATCAGGCTCGTTAAACTCATCAAAACAGAGCATAGCTGTTATACGAACATACTCTTTAATTTCTTCAAATGCAAAACCAAGCTCTTTTTGATCTTCACTTTCATCATAACCCAATTTAACAATTTGGCGTAAATCATAAATCGCTTCGCCGACATCGCCTTTCAGACGGTTAATTTTAGGTTGTACAAGGCCAATACCAAGTAAAAAATGATTCACCCAACCAACCAAATCATCAATTTGCGTAAACAAATCATGATGACTAAGTAATAGCTCAAATTCAAAATCATCATTAGAAAATTGTTGCTTAGTTAACAGATAAAGCCTTTTTATTTGCTCAGCTAATGGTTCAACAATCGCTTGACCATTATTTAACATATCGCTAACTAAAGGATGCCAACTTTCATCATGATTACCACCTGCTAAAATTCCAGAAAGAAAACCATGCAACTCAGCAGCAGTAATACCAATTTTATTTTGGATTAATTGACGATTAAATTCGTCGTAATTAATAGCATCAGACATAAGCTCCACCCTAATCTTGTCATATCACTAAAAATGCACTCTGCACTTTCTTTGATTATTAGTATATAATCCGTATTCAATTATAAATAATAAACAGGTTACTGTGCTTTATAAAGGAATTATTTTGAACATTGTTAGATTAATTGCAAAATTATCTCTGCAACGATTAAGTCTATTATGTTTCTCAGGATTAGCATTGTCGTTAGCATCCTGTAGCTCATTTTTACCTAATAAAGGTGTCATTATCCTTGATGTACAGGATAAAATACAGACCAATGTAACCAGTCAAGATTTGCCTAAATCATATAAAATAGGTAATGGCGAACAAGAACTACAACGATTTGAAGCTTTTTGTAAAAAAGAAATTCGCGCCTCACAACTTGATGGCAGTGAAGAAATCGTGTTTGAAAATATAAAACATGGAATCCATGGGCAGGTAGAATTTAAAAAATGTAGTGATAAAATCACTCGCATCTACCGATACTGAAAAACATAGTTATCATAATAAATGTTAACTAATACAATTGACTTAATATAAACAATGAAATCTTACTAGCCTTTCAGGCAGTTTTTATTTATATTGGTCATTAATATGAGAATATTTTTGGGAGTAAAAAAATGTATACACAAGATGTCACTATTACTGCATCTAACGGGCTTCATACACGTCCTGCGGCGCAATTCGTTAAAGAAGCAAAAAACTTTAATGCAGAAATCACTGTCACATCTAACGGCAAAAGTGCAAGCGCTAAAAGTTTATTTAAATTGCAGACTTTAGGCTTGACACAAGGAACAACCATTAGCATTTCTGCCGAAGGTGAAGACGAAAAAGAAGCAGTAAAACATCTAGTAAAATTAATTCCAGAATTAGAATAATCACTCCCAATGAGATATGAACGGTTTTAAAATTGAATAAGGACTAAATGTTATGGTATCAGGTATACTTGTTTCCCCCGGTATCGCTTTTGCTAAAGCGTTATTACTAAAAGAAGAACCAATTGTTATTAATAATAGACAAATTCTTGATAACAAAATTGACGCTGAAATAGAACGCTTTAAAGAGGCTCGCCAAAAATCAAGCGAACAGCTAAACGTAATTATGGAGCGAGCAAAGTTAACACTAGGGGAAGATAAAGCCGCTATTTTTGAAGGGCATATCATGCTTCTTGAAGATGAAGATCTTGAACAAGAAGTGATTTCTCGTATTCAAAGCAAGCATTCAAGCGCAGACGCTGCGGTGCAATCAGTATTTGAGGCACAAGCTAAAGAGCTTGAAAATCTAGATGATGAATATTTAAAAGAACGCGCTGCCGATATTCGTGACATTGGCAAACGATTACTTAAAAATGTTTTAGGTATCGAAATTGTTGATCTTAGTGCAATCAATCAACCATGTATCCTAGTTGCCACTGACTTAACACCGTCAGAAACAGCTCAATTAAACTTAGAAATGGTATTAGGCTTTATTACTGATGCCGGTGGACGCACTTCCCATACATCAATCATGGCGCGTTCTTTAGAAATCCCTGCTATTGTCGGCACATCTAATGCCACTCAAGCGATCAAACATGGTGATTTTATTATTTTAGATGCAATAAATAATGCCATTTATATTAATCCAGATCACAATACTCAAGAAAAACTAAAACAAGTTCAGACAAAATACACAGCCGATAAAGAAGAACTGGCAAAATTAAAGGATTTACCTGCAGTCACACTTGATGGCCATCAAGTAGAAATTTGTGGCAACATTGGCACTGTACGTGACATCGCTGGGGCTGAACGTAATGGTTACGAAGGTGTTGGGCTTTATCGTACTGAATTTTTGTTCATGGATCGTGAAGCATATCCTGATGAAGAAGAACAATTCAAGGCCTACAAAGAAGTGGCTGAAGCAACAAATGGCTTATCAATTATTGTTCGAACCATGGATATTGGTGGTGACAAAGATGTACCTTATATGCATCTACCAAAAGAAGAAAACCCATTCCTGGGCTGGCGAGCTATCCGTATTTGCTTAGATCGCAAAGAAATACTACACACACAACTACGTGCAGTATTGCGTGCATCGGCATTTGGTAAACTTCGTATCATGTTCCCAATGATCATTTCGGTTGAAGAAATTCGTACATTAAAGTCAGAAATCAATATTCTTAAAGAACAATTAAGTGCTGAAGGTAAAGCATTTGATAAAAACATTGAAATCGGCGTTATGATCGAGACACCAGCAGCAGCTGTGATTGCACATCATTTAGCCAAAGAAGTAGATTTCTTTAGTATTGGTACCAACGACTTAACACAATATACTTTAGCTGTTGACCGTGGTAATGAACTAATTTCTCACCTTTATAATCCGTTTTCACCTTCTGTGTTGACATTGATTAAAAAAGTTATTGATGCTTCTCATAAGGAAGGAAAATGGACAGGAATGTGCGGTGAACTTGCTGGCGATGAAAGAGCTACCATCTTATTACTAGGTATGGGACTTGATGAATTCAGTATGAGTGCAGTATCTATTCCAAAAATTAAAAAATTAATTCGTAACACTAATTATGCAGAAGCGAAAAAATTTGCAGATACCGTACTTGAAAAAGCGACATCTAAAGAAATCATCGAGTTAATTGAAAATTATACTGCTGAAAAGCAAGTTTGTTAGGAGACAATAATGGGTCTATTCGATAAAATTAAGCAATTTGTATCTGATGATAATAAAAATAGCATCGAGATTATTGCCCCTTTAAGTGGTGAAATTGTCAAAATCGAAGATGTGCCAGATGTGGTTTTTGCTGAAAAAATCGTTGGTGATGGTGTTGCCATCAAACCATCTGGTAACAAAATCGTTGCACCATTAAGCGGCAAAATTGGCAAAATTTTCGAAACCAACCACGCTTTTGCTATTGAATCAGACGAAGGTATCGAACTTTTTGTTCACTTTGGTATTGATACCGTAGAACTAAAAGGCGAAGGATTTACTCGAATTGCAGAAGAGGGTCAACAAGTAAAAGTAGGTGACACAATTATTGAAATCGACTTACCACTACTTGAAAGCAAAGCAAAATCAGTGTTAACGCCAGTAGTTATTTCTAATATGGAAACAGTGACTGAGTTAACTAAATTATCAGGTACTATCGAAGCGGGTAAAACGCCAATAATGCGAATTAAAAAGTAACGCCATATATCAATAAAAAAACCTTCAGCCAAAGCTGAAGGTTTTATTTTATCCTCTATTCTAATAGTCGATTGACTAAAATAATCTAACGCCACTTTTTATATTGGTTGATCAAACAATTGGTCGAATCGTCATGAGAACTTACTGGCTTATCATCAGCCAATTCAGATAAAATTCGTCCAGCTAATTGCTTACCAAGCTCTACACCCCATTGATCAAAACTAAAGATATTTAAAATAACGCCCTGAGTAAAAATTTTATGCTCATACATTGCAACCAATGCACCAAGTGTATAAGGAGTGATCTTCTTCACTAATATCGAATTAGTCGGCTTATTACCATCAAAGACTTTAAATGGAACAATAGATTTAACCTCATCAAGTGTCTTACCAGCGGCAATAAACTCTTGCTCGACTTGCGCTTTTGTTTTACCAAATGCTAAAGCCTCGGTTTGAGCAAAAAAGTTAGAAAGTAACTTAGGATGATGATCGCTAACTGGATTATGACTAATCGCCGGAGCAATAAAATCGCAAGGAATGAGCTTAGTCCCTTGATGGATTAACTGATAAAACGCATGTTGACCATTTGTACCCGGTTCACCCCAAATAATTGGACCTGTAGTATACGGCGTTTTATATCCATTACGATCCACGCTCTTACCATTCGACTCCATATTTCCTTGTTGGAAATAAGCAGCAAAACGGTGCATATACTGATCATAAGGTAAAATCGCCTCGGTTTCAGCACCGCAAAAATTATTATACCAAATACCTATTAACGCAAGTAAAGTTGGGATATTTTTATCGATTGGCGCATTTTGGAAGTGTTTATCCATCGCATGACCACCAGCTAAAAATTGCTTAAAGTTATCAAAACCAATAGATAATACAATCGATAATCCTATCGCAGACCATGACGAATAACGACCACCAACCCAATCCCAAAACTCAAACATATTGGTAGTATCAATACCAAATTTTTCAACCTCTTTGGCATTAGTTGATAATGCAACAAAGTGTAACGCAACCGCTTTATCATCCTTAGCCGCATCAAGTAGCCATGCACGTGCT
This sequence comes from Gilliamella sp. Pas-s27, assembly GCF_009795865.1. Classification (NCBI taxonomy): domain Bacteria; kingdom Pseudomonadati; phylum Pseudomonadota; class Gammaproteobacteria; order Orbales; family Orbaceae; genus Gilliamella; species Gilliamella sp. Pas-s27. The sequence continues at coordinate 6,051 of NZ_WTEW01000005.1, read as the reverse complement.
GTCTGTGCATTAGTCATAGTTTCTTGTGTAGTAAAGGTTTTAGAAGCCACCAAAAATAACGTTGTTTCAGGATTTAAACCTTTCAGTGCTTCAACAATATGTGTACCATCTACATTTGATACGAAATGCATGTTCAAGTGATTTTTGTAAGGTCGCAGCGCTTCGGTAATCATTACTGGTCCTAGATCTGAACCACCAATACCAATATTCACCACATCAGTAATCGCCTTACCAGTATAGCCCTTCCACTCACCTTCGATCACCTTTTTACTGAATGATTCCATCTTAGCTAAAACAGCATTAACATCATCCATCACATTTTTACCGTCAACATAAATTGGTGTATTTGATACGTTACGTAACGCTACATGCAGTACTGCCCGGTCTTCAGTGCGGTTTATCTTTTCACCACTATACATGGCCTGTGTTGCGCCAGCCAGATCACATTCGTCAGCAAGTTTATAAAGTAATGCTAGTGTCTCTTGCGTAATACGATTTTTAGACAAATCAACCAAAAATTCATCTTCAAAAGGAATGCTGAGCTTTTCAACGCGTTGTGGTTCGTCTTTTAAGATCTGAGCAATGGTTTTAATATGATGCTTTTCATAGCTAGCTTGGAGCGATTTCCAAGACTCAGTAGTAGTTGGATCAATTGACTTTAACATAGTTTATTCCTTAATAATATGGGATTGTAACCATGATATAACTATGCCTGACATGATGCAAGATAAGGATCCAGTCGATTAAAATGGAGTAATTTTTATAAAAAACAACAAAATAAAAAAATTAAATAAAATCAATAACTTTCCTAACAGTCTTTATTAGATTAAGTTTTTCTTCATCTATACTTAGGACTACCAGTGAAAAATAACGAATGGACATGCCCTTTTAGTTAGGCTCTATCTATCTCATTTAGGTTACGGAGGGAAAAGTTAGTATCTCTTGTGTGGTTAAATAAAATGATATCATTAACAGAATTATTCAATATCAAATAAGGGTAAATTAAAATAAACCAATAAATTATAATTCTAAATTACTATTAGTGTACTGCTTTAGTATTTTCCTAAATAAAAATCCCAAAAGCAAAAAAGCCCAGCATCACTGCTGGGCTCATCTATTTAAAAGTCTGGCGGCACCCTACTCTCACATGGGTAATACCCACACTACCATCGGCACTACGGCGTTTCACTTCTGAGTTCGGCATGGGGTCAGGTGGGACCACCGCGCTATTACCGCCAGACATATCCTGTCTTCTCTTTCTCAATCAGTGCTCATTATCTCATAACTACACCAATCGCTCAATCCGGAACAAACTGTTTATCTAACTTTTAATCATCTCTTCGCGTAACCCAAAACAACTCCGAGTTGTAAGGTTAAGACTCTCGGTTCATTAGTATCAGTTAGCTCAATGTATCACTACACTTACACACCTGACCTATCTACGTCTTAGTCTCAAACGGACCTTACTGAATCTCTTCAGGGAAAACTCATCTCAAGGCTAGTTTCGTGCTTAGATGCTTTCAGCACTTATCTATTCCGCACGTAGCTACCGGGCAATGCAATTGGCATCACAACCCGAACACCAGCGGTGCGTTCACTTCGGTCCTCTCGTACTAGAAGCAAACCCTCTCAATTTTCCTACGCCCATGGCAGATAGGGACCGAACTGTCTCACGACGTTCTAAACCCAGCTCGCGTACCACTTTAAACGGCGAACAGCCGTACCCTTGGGACCTACTTCAGCCCCAGGATGTGATGAGCCGACATCGAGGTGCCAAACACCGCCGTCGATATGAACTCTTGGGCGGTATCAGCCTGTTATCCCCGGAGTACCTTTTATCCGTTGAGCGATGGCCCTTCCATTCAGAACCACCGGATCACTATGACCTACTTTCGTACCTGCTCGAGCCGTCACTCTCGCAGTCAAGCTAGCTTTTGCCATTGCACTAACCTCCTGATGTCCGACCAGGATTAGCTAACCTTCGTGCTCCTCCGTTACTCTTTGGGAGGAGACCGCCCCAGTCAAACTACCCACCAGACAGTGTCCCTTACCTCGATTCAGAAGTATAGGTTAGAACATCAAACATTAAAGGGTGGTATTTCAAGGTCGACTCCACACACACTAGCGTGCATGCTTCTTTGCCTCCCACCTATCCTACACATTAAGGCTCAATGTTCACTGTCAAGCTATAGTAAAGGTTCACGGGGTCTTTCCGTCTTGCCACGGGTACACCGCATCTTCACGGCAATTTCAATTTCACTGAGTCTCGGGTGGAGACAGCCTGGCCATCATTACGCCATTCGTGCAGGTCGGAACTTACCCGACAAGGAATTTCGCTACCTTAGGACCGTTATAGTTACGGCCGCCGTTTACTGGGGCTTCGATCAAGAGCTTCTGCTTACGCATAACCCCATCAATTAACCTTCCAGCACCGGGCAGGCGTCACACCGTATACGTCCACTTTCGTGTTTGCACAGTGCTGTGTTTTTATTAAACAGTTGCAGCCAGCTGGTATCTTCGACTGATTTCACCTCCATCCGCATGGGACTTCAATTAACATCAGCGTGCCTTCTCCCGAAGTTACGGCACCATTTTGCCTAGTTCCTTCACCCGAGTTCTCTCAAGCGCCTGAGTATTCTCTACCTGACCACCTGTGTCGGTTTCGGGTACGATTAACTATAACCTGAAGCTTAGAGGATTTTCCTGGAAGCAGGGCATCAATTACTTCACTACCTTAGTAGCTCGTCATCACACCTCAGCGTCTCAGTGACCGGATTTGCCTAATCACACGCCTACATGCTTAACCCACCATCCAATAGGTGGTAAACCTAGCCTTCTTCGTCCCCCCATCGCAGTTATAGCCAGTACGGGAATATTAACCCGTTTCCCATCAGATACGCCCTTCGGCCTCTCCTTAGGGGTCGACTCACCCTGCCCCGATTAACGTTGGACAGGAACCCTTGGTCTTCCGGCGAGCGGGCTTTTCACCCGCTTTATCGTTACTTATGTCAGCATTCGCACTTCTGATACCTCCAGCATGCCTCACAACACACCTTCTACGGCTTACAGAACGCTCCCCTACCCAATACACTTACGTGCACTGCCGCAGCTTCGGTGCATAGTTTTAGCCCCGTTACATCTTCCGCGCAGGCCGACTCGACTAGTGAGCTATTACGCTTTCTTTAAATGATGGCTGCTTCTAAGCCAACATCCTAGCTGTCTAAGCCTTCCCACTTCGTTTCCCACTTAACTATGACTTCGGGACCTTAGCTGGCGGTCTGGGTTGTTTCCCTCTTCACGACGAACGTTAGCACCCGCCGTGTGTCTCCCATGATTAAACTTGTCAGTATTCGGAGTTTGCATCGGGTTGGTAAGCCGGGATGGCCCCCTAGCCGAAACAGTGCTCTACCCCCAACAGTTACTCATGAGGCGCTACCTAAATAGCTTTCGGGGAGAACCAGCTATCTCCCGGTTTGATTGGCCTTTCACCCCCAGCCACAGGTCATCCGCTAATTTTTCAACATTAGTCGGTTCGGTCCTCCAGTTAGTGTTAACCAACCTTCAACCTGCCCATGGCTAGATCACCGGGTTTCGGGTCTATACCCTGCAACTTAACGCACAGTTAATACTCGGTTTCCCTTCGGCTCCCCTATTCGGTTAACCTCGCTACAGAATATAAGTCGCTGACCCATTATACAAAAGGTACGCAGTCACACATATCTTATGATACATGCTCCCACTGATTGTACGTACACGGTTTCAGGGTCTATTTCACTCCCCTCCCGGGGTTCTTTTCGCCTTTCCCTCACGGTACTGGTTCACTATCGGTCAATCAGGAGTATTTAGCCTTGGAGGATGGTCCCCCCATCTTCAGACAGGATATCACGTGTCCCGCCCTACTCTATAAGCTTCCACATATCGCACCTTCGTGTACGGGACTTTCACCCTCTATTGTGCGACTTTCCAGACGCTTCCACTAATACAATATGCTACCCGCTTGGGCTCCTCCCCTTTCGCTCGCCGCTACTTAGGGAATCTCGGTTGATTTCTTTTCCTCGGGGTACTTAGATGTTTCAGTTCTCCCGGTTCGCCTCATATGACTATGTATTCATCATATGATAGTGTAGTCTCCTACACTGGGTTTCCCCATTCGGACATCAACGGCTATGGCGCCTTTTATCGGCTCACCGTCGCTTTTCGCAGATTAACACGTCCTTCTTCGCCTCTGATTGCCTAGGCATCCACCGTGTACGCTTAATTTCTTAACCTTACAACTCACAGTTGTCTTGGTCTAAATTACGCTTTCTTCTCTTTCTTACTTCCAGTCGCAGATATCTTCATATCGCTTCCTTCCGCAAAAACGAGAACTCGTTTCTTTCAGCTTGTTCCTAATTGTTAAAGAGCTTTATCTTTCTATTTACTCATCATTAATTAATAAATAAATACAAACATAATCAGTCAGAAATAATTTCATCACATTTTATGGCGTCCCCTAGGGGATTCGAACCCCTGTTACCGCCGTGAAAGGGCGATGTCCTAGGCCTCTAGACGAAGGGGACTTAATTATTTCTTCTAAACAAACAATCTGTGTGAACACTTACGAGCACTTCGTAAGGAGGTGATCCAACCGCAGGTTCCCCTACGGTTACCTTGTTACGACTTCACCCCAGTCATGAACCACACCGTGGTAAACGCCCTCCCGAAGGTTAAGCTATCTACTTCTGGTGCAACCCACTCCCATGGTGTGACGGGCGGTGTGTACAAGGCCCGGGAACGTATTCACCGTGACATTCTGATTCACGATTACTAGCGATTCCGACTTCATGGAGTCGAGTTGCAGACTCCAATCCGGACTTAGACGTACTTTATGAGGTCCGCTTGCTCTCGCGAGGTCGCCTCCCTTTGTATACGCCATTGTAGCACGTGTGTAGCCCTGGTCGTAAGGGCCATGATGACTTGACGTCGTCCCCACCTTCCTCCGCTTTATCAACGGCAGTCTCCTTTGAGTTCCCGACCGAATCGATGGCAACAAAGGATAAGGGTTGCGCTCGTTGCGGGACTTAACCCAACATTTCACAACACGAGCTGACGACAGCCATGCAGCACCTGTCTCACAGTTCCCGAAGGCACTCTCGTATCTCTACAAGATTCTGTGGATGTCAAGACCAGGTAAGGTTCTTCGCGTTGCATCGAATTAAACCACATGCTCCACCGCTTGTGCGGGCCCCCGTCAATTCATTTGAGTTTTAACCTTGCGGCCGTACTCCCCAGGCGGTCGATTTAGCGCGTTAGCTTCGGAGCCCATCACTCTAGGCAACAAACTCCAAATCGACATCGTTTACAGCGTGGACTACCAGGGTATCTAATCCTGTTTGCTCCCCACGCTTTCGCATCTCAGCGTCAGTATCTGTCCAGAAGGCCGCCTTCGCCACCGGTATTCCTCCACATCTCTACGCATTTCACCGCTACACGTGGAATTCTACCTTCCTCTACAATACTCCAGATAACCAGTTTTAAATGCAATTCCTAGGTTGAGCCCAGGGCTTTCACACCTAACTTAATTATCCGCCTACATGCCCTTTACGCCCAGTCATTCCGATTAACGCTCGCACCCTCCGTATTACCGCGGCTGCTGGCACGGAGTTAGCCGGTGCTTCTTCTGTGATTAACGTCAATCGATGCACCTATTAGATACACCGCCTTCCTCATCACCGAAAGTACTTTACAACCCGAAGGCCTTCTTCATACACGCGGCATGGCTGCATCAGGGTTCCCCCCATTGTGCAATATTCCCCACTGCTGCCTCCCGTAGGAGTCTGGACCGTGTCTCAGTTCCAGTGTGGCTGGTCATCCTCTCAGACCAGCTAGAGATCGTCGCCTAGGTGAGCCTTTACCCCACCTACTAGCTAATCCCATATGGGTTCATCAAATGGCGCATGGCCCGAAAGTCCCATGCTTTGGTCTCACGACATTATACGGTATTAGCAGTCGTTTCCAACTGTTGTCCCCTTCCATTCGGCAGATCCCCATACATTACTCACCCGTCCGCCA
>NZ_WTEW01000059.1:0-3203 GCF_009795865.1 Gilliamella sp. Pas-s27 | reverse complement strand
CTATTAAACTTTGCCTTTTAGAATCTGATTCTCTTCCAAAAATAGAATTCTTTGAAACTTTATAAAAATCCCAAATATCTGGAGATTCATTTGAATGTACATTTCCTACAAAAAAAATAAAAAATGAAATCAAAGTTAAAAAAATTTTTTTCATTTCACATTATCCTGCTAATTTAAATTTTCGAATTGTCCTATTACTTTAATAGCATTAAAATCAAAATTTTCTGTATGTAAATGGCTATCATGTAACGTTCCACCATTTATTATTCCTGATATACCTTCAAATAATTTATAAATTGTTGCTCCTATCCGAAACGTTCCAAAATGAAATTTAGCTAAAGCATTAACAAATTCTTTATCTTTTTCCCAATCCGATAAATTTCTATCTTTTTTAATGTATTTTGTGTCAATACTTTGACCATTTATGTGTAAAGCGCTAGGGAAACATGAACCTTGTTCATAAGAGCTACCTGTCACAATGATATTTTCCTTTATTTCAGCTAATGCACCTATAAAACCGGCTAGAATATCTGAGTTAGTATATTTTCGATAAGTTTCTTTAAGTTCATATTTAATAACTACATCATTGCTTTCATAGTTAATACTATCTGGCATTCTAACCAATTGCGCTTCTTCTTGCTGTTTTGTATAAAGTCGCCATACAATTCCATCTTGGTCATGTATTCCGTATTCAGCTATATCTCCATTAGCCATAGTTAGTCTTTCATAAATACTTACACCATTTTCTTTTTTTATCCATTCATGAATATCGCCATTTTCATATTTAGCTTTAGCTACTATATAGCCATCACTAACATTAGTTTTAGTTTCCGAAACCCTTCCATGATCGGGATATTTAAATGTTTTCCTAGGGTATCTATTAAATCCTTTCTTATTAATCGTATGCCAATCGGCTATACATATTTCATGCTCATTATTATCTTTATCATGATAAACGTATTTATATTTTTGTTCATAACCTTTCAATATTTCTTGTGGTATATGTTTTTCAATTTTTCCATCATGATAAATATGATAAGTAACAATATCTGCACCAGAAAAATAATCCATCATCGCCACCGGGTGAATAAACCACGCCTTACCATCAGCAGATAGCTTGGAAAGTGCTGGGGTATCGGTACTGGCGGTTTGGGTTGCTTGCGCTTGTGCCACTTGTTGCCACCACAGCGAGGGTTTGATGCGTTGCGCTTTTTCTAGTTGCCAATTTTTTTTGACATGTTCATGCGCTTCGTCTACTTTTTTCATCGCAATATCACGCTGATAAAGCTCGGTGATTCGCCACTCATCTAATCCCGCTTCAATAAGCGTTTTTTGTTGTTGTTTCTCTTCTTCAAATAAGTCATCAATTTCATTCCATTTGCTTAATGCTTCATCGGCATACCATTCACTTTCATATTTTACCAGTAAATGCCCTATCAACTCCGCCGTCCAACTTGTTCGTAACGCCGCTTTGAATTGTTCTTTGGTAAATGGATTCTTATTATTTATTTCTAATAATTGTAAAAACTCTTTGACTTTATTTTTTCCCTTATCCGGTAGAGATTTCCATAAATAATGGTTATAGCCAGATTTCGCTAAGATTCGCAGTACCGTTAACATCGCTTCTGTACAATCTTCAATATCTAGCCTTGCACTTCGATTTTTACTAAGTTTCTTTGTTAATTCACTTATTGTTGCCTTTTCTTCTATCGTTTCAAACCCTGGTAGTGCCATGGACTAACACGTTTGATATGCGCTTGCGCATTACCATTTTGTATGATTTCTTAATCTGGCGAAAATTTGGTTATTAATTTTGTTCTATTTTCTTGATTAATAAATGTGTAATAAGTCTCTCCACCATCAAAATATTGGACAATCTCTAGCTTATTTTTCCCTTTCCATTTATATTCAACTTCAACTCTCATATAATCATCTTCGTAAATATCCGAAAAATCTTTCCCCTGTTTGATTTTTTTCCTAAACTCATAAGTAGGATTAATACTCATTGCTTCATATACATCTAATATTGTCATATTTTTATAGAAACAAACTTTAGTTGACTCCATCTCAAAATATTTTGTTTCAAGACAATTTTCATTACGTTTAAAATTATTTATTTTGTTTTCATCAGTAATAGCTAATTGCTTATAAAAAACTAAATGTTTATTATAAGGAATCATTAATTCATTATTATTAAGTAGTATGATAATCTCATAATTAAAGCCAGTGCACCTTTCCGATAAATTAGAAGGCTCAATAAAATACAATCCATTAAACTTATTCAAAGATAGATCATATTTTTTTAAATCTTGATTATAATCCTCAAAGATATTAAGTTTAGTCAACTGATTATAGATACTTTCTTTATCCTCTTTGACTCTCTTAAAATTACAACCTAACACTTTAATTTTTTGTTCATTACCAACAATAAAATTATTTAAAATACTGACTAACCATTTCTTTTCTTTATTTTCTACATTTATTTTATCTTTTATTAACAAATAATAATGATTATCATTAGATGCATAAGTAAAATATGGAACTAAAAGCATTAAAATACATCCAAACAAAAATTTTTTCATTTTTCCACTCCTAATTTATTTAGGGTCTTCCCCAAATGAACTTCGATATCCCTGCTTTAAAAGCTCCAGAGGATCTAATAAATCTTTGCGTCTTTCATAAGGTTTATTCGCTTTATTACTTAATGGCTTTTCCAAATTTAACCCACTTTCACCTGAATAATATTCTAAATGTAACATGTAAATAATTTTTCCGGATAATACCATTAATGGGGTATCGTCATCATTTAGCAACTTACCTGTTTTTGCAAGTACAGTACCTTGCTCAACAGAATCGCCAACTTTGAGGTTTTTAATACTTGACTCATCTACTTCACCATAGCGAATAATGAATTCTCTTCCACTATTGGTATGATGTTTGACCGTTATCTGATAAGTTTTACAATAAAAATCTCTAATATCTAATACAACACCATCACATACTGCAACAATTTCTGCGTTAGGTTCAGTATATAGATCTCGTCCCGCATGTTTCCTTTTACCTCCACTACGATTCGACCCAAACATTGTTTGATTATCATTTTTAGTCCAATTGAAATTTTTACCAAATTGCATATCAAAATTGTTTATTGGTTTTACTTTTAATGGGAAAATAATTTCAGTACTTCTAATATTAAAATAATC
>NZ_WTEW01000058.1:0-3487 GCF_009795865.1 Gilliamella sp. Pas-s27 | reverse complement strand
CATTTTTTTCATAATTAAATCCCCTTTTCTTTTATCATAGAGAATTTTCTACTTTTTTGCTGTACTATTTTAGGGGATAGTTACAGTTTATTCATCCTATACAAATTATGAGTATTGTTAAAAAAGCTTATATAAATAATGAAGGATTTATTTGTAGTGATAGTATTACTCAATATCAAGTTAAAAAATTAGAAAGGGGAAATATCATTGGTCCTAATTCCATTGTTTTACATAGAACCTTTTCAAAAGGAAGTGCGATCAGCCTTATTGAAAATTCATGGAAATCATCTACGAATACAGACAATATTGGTGCTCATTTTGTTATAGATAAGGATGGAACAACTTATCAGGTTATAAGTTTGAAAAAATATGCTAATCATGTAGGAAAAATTAGACCTCGTTGTGCCTTGACTGGAAGTTGTGATTCAACCTATAAATCAAAAACCTTAAGAGAACAATATTTATCTGAATTAAAAAAAGCTTATCCAGAACGTTATCCATATAATCAAGACAGTATAGGTATTGAAGTGGTTGCATGGTGGGACAAAGATACAAAATTATGGGATGACGCAACACCACAACAATTAAAATCAATTAGAAATTTAGTTATTTTTTTACAAAAGGAGTTTAATTTAAATGATAAAGACTTGTATCAACATTAATGCATTGCTTATAAAACAAGTGGAGAAGGTAAAAATCTTTATCCTCCTGCTGACAATAGGAACATTGATCCCAGCTGTTACTAATGCCAATAATCGTGATGTAATTAAAGTATTGTCGATAAAAAAGGTATTAGAAGTAGATAATAGTGACTATCTTAAAGATTTATGTAATAAATGGAAATTAGATAAAAAAGAGATAATACATTTTTTCGCTACTGCTGAAAAAGATATCAATTCAGCTCAAATAAATTCGTTTGATATCTATCCGTGTGAAATAAAAGGTGAATTATTAATTAATGGAATAAATAAAAAATATAGTATTAATTTGGGTGGTCTAGGATTTTTTTATGGAAAAAACATCAAACAAATAGTATTTGGTTGTTCTAAAGGTGAGTGTCTGAGATATGTTCATTATGAACCAGATATGTAATAGTAATGAGTAGACATATTAATATTGTATGGTTAAGGATTAGAATTTATCCATCATAAACCGATATTGTACTCGGCATTAAGTCGCTTATTAATCAATTATAAAAGCGAATGGTACAGTAACGTTGATGCAGAGGGCAAACTGCCGGAATGGGAAGAATTAAACAGCGAGATGACCGAAGATGCTAAAAATCTATTAGGTTATTTACAAACGGGTGATGAAGCAAAATTCGAGGCATATTTAAGTAGTGTCGGTAAAGCAAAGGACTCGCCTGAAGCGAAAGGGTTTGAAACATTAAGACGAGAAATAAGCCGTTTTCCTGCTGATTATAAAGAATCACCCTCGAAAAAGCTGACTAAAGCGCAGTTTGAAAATTATGCCAAAATGGAAGCATTAGAAAAACAAGTAACAGCTTGGGAAAAGACCAAAGAGAAGATAAAAAAGATGTTGTGGTGGGATGATGTAGCTAAAGGCTTAGCGAAGTTAAACCAACAAAACGACACGCAACCAGAAAATGGCGAGGCAACCAATGCCACAACCGCTACAACCACCGCAACAGACCCCCCCCACCGGCCACGCTTAGTGCTGATGGCAAGGCATGGTTTATTCATCCGGTAGCGATGATGGATTATTTCCGAGAAAAAACAAGCCGTTGGCATGAGCCTTTAGAATACCCACAACGAACGTGTTATAGTTCAAACCACAATCCTAATGATTGGAATGGCGCTTTTGGTTATGTGAGAGATGAGGGAGCTAAAGCTCATACAGGGTTAGATTTATTTGCGGATATAAATACCCCTTGTTATGCCTGCTTAGATGGTGAAATAGTCCAATATACAGAAGAAAGTGGATATGGCAATGTATTGGTTATCGAAGTGAAAGGTGATGATTTACGCGCATCAAGAAATGACTATACGCTTGAATTTACTGATAAAACGAAAAAAGTGAAAGAGATAGTTCAAGCTGATAATTTTAATATTAATGCTGACCATTTTTACTTACGTTATTGTCATTTAAGCAATAAACGTGCTGACTTAAACGTCGGGGATAAAGTTAAATCGGGCGATTTGATAGGCTATACCGGTGATACCGGTAATGCTAAAGGACTTTGTAACCCTCATTTACATTTTGAAATTGCAATGAAGAAAACAGGTAATCGGACTGATACAAGCAATTTACAAAAAGATAGATTAGCCTACAAAATTAATCCAGCTTTCTTCGTTAATTTACAGACAAAAGATGAGGCTAAGCAGACAAAAGTAAAAGAGAGAAGAATTCAAGAAAAACAAGATGAAGAAGAGCGAGCTAGAAAAGAGAAAGAGGCGAAAGCAAAACAGCAACGCAAAAAACAAAAATAAATTAAGGAATAACAAGATGAATTATATCAAGTCTATTTTACTTATAATATTATTAATACCGACAATTAGCCAAGCAGAATTTAGTCTTATTTACACAGGTACCATTGGTCAAAATAAAGTTGAGTTTTATTTTGAATATAATTTTGCTATTTATATTGATAATAAAGATTATCAGATTAAGAAATTTGATATAGAAAAGAGTCGTTATCCGACTAAATCTAATGATGTAAATTCATTAGATAACATAGTGATTGAAAATGTTGACAGTCATACTTTTTATTCTGGACCAGAACAGCTAACAGGCTATACCCTTAATGGTGATAGAATAAATTTACAAAAAACACTTGAATACCATGAATACGATGAACAGTCATTACGCGAACTAGAATTTAATAATGTAGATTATTTACAAGAAAGTAGCACTAAAGATTTTTATTTTAAGGTGGTGATATCTAAGAAAAAAGGGGAAAAAGCAGAAATTGTGGGAATTAAAATTTATAGCAAACATGATGGTCGCCTTATTCAAACTATTACGGGAATACAAGGATGCAAGTTTAATTCTTATGTTAGTATTCAAACACATGAAGACTTTGATTTTAATTTTGATGGTGATAATAATGATTTTTATCTGACTAAAAATAGAAATTATGGCCCTAATCAAATAACAGAATTCTATGTTTATGACAAAACCCAACAACAATTTGTTAAATTAAATCTTGATGGTAATGATTTTCGCTTTGATTATGAAGAAAAAGAGGCCACTAGCTACAAAACCTGCCCAGGTAAAAAAGCAAATGACGAAATATCGTTAACCGATGATTTTAAATACATAGGCAATAATCGTTACAAAAAGATCAAAACAGAATGCCTGTATAAATCGGGATACCATCTAAACAAAAAAAGTGAGCAATTTGAATATAAAAAAGAAAGAGCATGCAAACCCAAAGAAATAAAAGCTTGTCGAAAGTATATTGATACTAATGATTATGATGATTATTAATAACACTGAGGCAAATTACCAGCGATTTTAACCTATA
>NZ_WTEW01000057.1:0-3590 GCF_009795865.1 Gilliamella sp. Pas-s27 | reverse complement strand
AACATGACACCGATTGAGTATAAAACACTAAAACAAGCAGCTTAATTTTCTACGTGAGTTGTGTACTAAGTTTGGGATATTTACAGAATTGATGTTATAAAAGAATATCATTTCTATGTTATTCTTCTAAACAATAAGTATTTTGTGCTAAAATTTTATATTAATATTTTGATTGATCCTATAAATAAATTTGTGTATTTGCTCATTTTTAAACTACTCTATTGAGTAAAAAAGAGGTAAATACAAATGGACGAAAAAAGACTAAGAGAAATGGCAGCCGAGCTTGCCAAAGAAATAAAAACCCAAGAAGATTTAGGTAAATTAACCAGTTATTATGAATAAACTGGTGATCGAAACGGCCTTAAATGCTGAAATGATCGAATATTTTGGTCATAGCGATACAACAAGCATCTAAAAAATGGACAATGCCGATTAAAAATTGGAAAAGTGCGATGAGTCGATTTATGATAGAATTTGGGGACCGAGTTCACCGTCACCTTTAACGAGTAAATACACAAAATTTGGAATGGGGTCTTTGCCACAATCTTGCATTTTCACATGCTTGTGAATATTGATTAGTTAAAACTATATTTTTTTATTTTTAATTTTTAAATCAATTGATCTGTGTGAGTTATCAAAAAAATTTCTTGATTACGACCTATTTCCCCAAATTAATAGATTATATACTGACGTTAGTTTATTGTTTGAAAATGTGTTGTCATTCCAGTTTTTCATTTCATTACATAATAAGTTTTAGGCTTTACTACATGAAAATTTATAAAGAAGGGAGAGAATGTATTATGAAAATAGCACAATTAAAATTATTAAATTTCCGTGGATATGAAGATGTTACCATAAAATTTGCTAACGATTTTAATCTAATTATTGGAAAAAACGATATTGGAAAATCAACTATTCTTGAGGCAATGGAAATATTTTTTAACAATGATGTAGTAAAGGTTGATATAAATGATCTTAATGTTTTTAGTGAAAACAAGACAATGTCTATTCAAATTTCATTTATACCAAGTAATACGACTTATACTATTGATACAATACCAACAAATATTAAAGATGAATACCTTTTGGATCAAAATGGCTATTTAACCATAAAAAAAACTTGGGATTGTAATAATGAAAAATTATCTAGTTTGAAAACGACAATTATATCAAGCTATCCAAATAATTTTACTACACCTTTAGTGAACTTAAAAATAACAGATTTAAGAAAATTATTATCTGAGAAATATGCTGATGTAATTGATCTTGACTCTATAAATAAGAATAAAAGTTCAGAAATAAGACAAGCAATATATTGTGCAATTCCTCATTTAACTCTAGAAGAAACGGAAATTGACATAAATAAAGAAGATGGAAAGAAAATTTGGACAGCATTACAAAATGATCTACCTTTATTTTTCTTATTTCAAGCAGATCGAGAAAATAGAGATTCTGATAAAGAAGTACAGACCCCATTAAAAACTATTACTAAAACAGCTATTGCTGAGCTTGAAAATGAATTGAATCAAGTTAAAGAGAAAATCATTAATAAAGCAATTCAGATAGGTAATGAAACCCTAGATAAGTTAAAAGAAATGAGCCCTGAAATTGCTAATGTATTGAAACCAGAAATGACAAATAAAGCATGGGATACTCTTTTTTCATTCTCATTTAGCTGTGATGATGGGATTCCAGTCAATAAAAGGGGAAGTGGTGTAAGAAGGCTTATCCTATTGAATTATTTTAGAGCTGAAGCAGAGAGAAAAACATCAGGGGAACCGCAATACTATTTATGCTATTGAAGAACCTGAAACTTCTCAACATCCTGAATGGCAAGTAAAACTTTTTCATGCATTAATGGATTTACCCAAAAATGAAAGAACTCAAGTTATAGTAACGACTCATAGTCCATCATTAGCAAGCCTGTGCCCAATAAATAACATTATTTTTCTATTTAAGAATAATGGAAAAACTAACTATCAAACAGGAGATAATCTTGATTTGCCTGAAGTTACTACAACGTTAGGTATTCTTCCCAATATACCTGTTGAAACCAGCACAAACCTTAAAGTTATCTTATGTCTTGAAGGACCAACAGACGTAGAATTTTTTGATAATATTTGTAACAACTTTGGTATATAGATATTAACTCTGATCCGAGGATAATGTCTTTGTCTCTAGGAGGCAATACATTGATCTATTGGGTTAATAAAAATTATCTTAGAAAGTTAAATCTCCCTGAAGTTCATATCTATGATAGGGATGTAGCCAAATATGCTCAAGCAGTTGAACAAGTCAATTCTAAGCCAAATTGTTGGGCTGTACAAACACAAATGTTGGAAATTGAAAACTATATACATCCATCTTTATATAAAGAATTTTATCCGATAGAAGATCGGTTTGTTAATTCAACTCCCGATTGGAAAAACTCATGGTCAAATAAAAATATTCCTGAGGAGCTTTCTGCATTTTTAAAATCTGAAAAAGAAGCAGGAAATCAAGCAATTAAAAATGAGAGTGCTAGTAAAATTAAAGAAGTATTTGCAAATCAATTATCTAAAAAGATGAAAAAGGAATTATTCGAAGAGTTGAATGCTTATGATGAAGTAAATGGATGGTTTGAGCAGATAAAAAAACATCTTTAAAATTTAGTTACCATATAGAACTAGGTGTTATTTCACCTAGTTTTGTAAATTTAATAAAATTGTTACACTGATCCTCGCCAAAATATTAGACAGTGCCCGCCTCTATCATTTTTTCGTTTTGGTAATATTGTTGTTCATATTGTTCAGGTGATACCCAGCCATTGGCTGAATGATGGAGTATCCGATTATAATAGATTTCAATATATTCAAATAGTGCTTTATTAGCCAGCTTCCTCGTTTTGTAGTAACAGTCATGAATAATATATGTTTTGAGTGTATGAAAAAAACTCTCAACAACCGCATTATCAAAGCAGTTGCCTCTTCGACTCATGCTTTGCCTTAGCCCATATTGTAACAATAATTGTTTGAAATCAGCACTGCAATATTGGCTGCCTTGGTCACTATGAATGAGTACATTTTTAGGAAATTGACGCAAATAAGGCTTGTTACACACTAAATGGCGGTCTATGTAGCGACTAGTTTGCCTAGCAATCACTTTTCGTCCATATAAATCGATAATTACGGACAAATATAACCCACCTTCACCCGTTTTAATATAAGTAATATCGGTTACCCCTGTTTTATTAGGATTATCAGGGTTAAATTGCCTATCTAACGTGTTGGGCACAATATTGTGATGAGCCGTGTCTGTTTTATACTTGAATTTACGTGCTGCTTTACTATGCAATCTTAAACTACGTAATCCTAATTGTTCTTTCTGAAACTTGATAGCTCGCCTCCCTTGCATCATGAAGCAGGCTTAGCGCACCCAAACGGGCTTTATGTTGCCAATACTGTTTTTGGATATACTCGCTGAGTTTGGCTGATTTGTTTGCTATTTTTAACCAATGTAACGGTATACTGATTGTTGTTTGAATTCGATACTAAATTTTTTGACCATGATATTTGTCTCCTATGATTTTTGTTTATATCATAGAGGCGACT
>NZ_WTEW01000056.1:0-3692 GCF_009795865.1 Gilliamella sp. Pas-s27 | reverse complement strand
GATTTTGGCTGTTTGATTCATTTCTGACTCTCCTTATTTGTGTTATAAAATAACTTGAATGTCAGATTAAGTAAAGACTATTACAGCTTAGCGAAGTTAAATCAACAAAACGACACGCCCCCAGAAAATGGCGAGGCAACAAGACCACAACCACCGCAGCAGACACCACCCCACCTGCCACGCTTAGTGCTGACGGCAATGCGTGGTTTATTCACCCGGTAGCAATGATGGATTACTTTAAAATACCTAAAGCAAGGACTACTTTTGATGGTCAATATATTGCTGAGAATAATGAAGTGTATATCAATATAATTGTACCCCAACATCGTGGGTTAGAAGGTCCTTTAATTGTATTTGATGAAAATACAATTTATTATAAAACTCATGCACTTTGCCTTGGCTCTAATTCTAACCGGACTAAAGTAAATGGTGATGGTGACACACCTACAGGCAGAGCAATTACATCATATTATCCAGACAGACATAAAGGGGAATGGAGTTTTGGTAATTATGGATTCATTGAGTTGACAGGGGAAAGTGGGGAGTTTTTAACTGCAACTAACAATGGACGAGCAGGAATAGGTATTCACTGTGGACATACATCAGGATATTATAGGAAATCTTTGGAAGATTTAGGTAATTTGATGAACACTCATGGTTGTATTCGAGTTTATAATGCCGCTATGAAAGAGTTAGGTGAATTGTATACTAAATTTAAGAAGGAAGGGAAAAAAATATATTGTTATATTGAAGATTATAATGGTGATATTAAAGATGTCTATCAACATTATGAATTCGACTCTGATCCAAAAGATGCTGTCAGAAGTGGGAGGGTTACAACACAATGATACTAAATAAAATAAAATATCTTTTTTATGTTTTTTTAGTGTTTTTTACGTTGATAGTTTCAGCTCAAACTGAAGATTTAGAACAATTGAAACATAAATGGGCAGAAAGAGATTTTGCCGAAGAGGTTGGTATCGTTTCTAAATTTCTCAGAAGTAAAGGATATGAAATACCAACAGAAAAAGAATTTAGACAAAGGATTTTAGATTATTTTGGAATTGATTTTGATACAATAACATTTGACTGTCAATATTTGCTTAGTAAATATGGTTATAGCTGTTTTACCAAAAATGGACGTTTTCTACTTACATATAGTGAATCATTTCTTGTTAGCGAATACAAAGGATTAGATGTTCCTCTTACTCCTAAACAAGGATTAGAATTACTAAATACGCCATATAATGCATTTTCTCCTCATCTTATTGCTTATAATAAATTGCTTTTTAATGATAATGTTGATTTTTATGTTAAAGAGTATTTTAAAAAAAATCGTGCTAGTTCCCTTCAAGAAGTTGTGGTTTATTTTAATTATGAAAAAAATAATGTGCTATATGAATTAGTATTGCCAGTATGGGATGATGATTTAACAAATATTTGGCATTTTATTTTTTATAATAATTATAAAAAAGGGTATCGAAAACGCTTGTTAAATGATTTGTATATACAATCAGGTGAAAAAGTTATTACAACGTTATTAAAAGCTTTGGCAGATAACTGGGATACTTATCAGAAAGGAATTTCCATCTCGAATGACAAGAAAATTAGAATTGAACCAGTATCTCAAGATAAAGCATTGTTACACCTTATTAAATTGCAAAGTCAACATATTACAGATGGTGTAACATTAGAAAATAGCCAGAGTAAAGCATACCAATATTTAAGAGATTTTTTCAAAATAGATAATCAACTTGAATTAAGACTTAAAGAAAATAATTATTATAATATGGGTTTAATTGTATTAACTAACGAACAAAAAGTTATTTCTGATGGTCAAAATATATTAATTGAAAATCATTATATTACAAAATCAAATGATGGTTATATTAATTTTCGTCAAGAGCCAAGTTCTAATTCAATAGTGATCAACAAATTACCAAATAATACAGAAGTGATTAAAATGAGTACGCAAGGTGAATGGTTATATATAAAATTAGCCCAAAAACCTTGGGCTAAGGGTTATATTCACCTTAGTCAATTAGAATATAAAGATATTTACTAATTCAATGCTATTGTTAGTGAAGATAACCTACTAACTATATTAATTTTAATAAATTAAATGGATTACATCATGATGATTAATAAAGTAGGAAAAAATTTAATTATTGTTCTCGCTTTTTTTTTAATGGTCACATTAACCAATGCTCAAGCGGATGTTAAATCAGCAAATAACTTGATTGAAAAAATTGACATAATGTCAGAACTGCTAAAACATGAAAATTATCAAGCTCTGGATTTAGATAAATTTAAAGAAAAAGTTAACGATTATTTTGGTTCAGATATAGATGTAATAACAGATAGTTATTGTCAAAATCATAGTAAACAAAAGCAAAATTATGGTATGACAAACATGGGAAGATTTTTTTATTCATGTATACTGTTAAATTCATTTTCAAACAAAATATTAGATAACTCATCAAATGAGTACACTCAACAACTAATAGCTTACAATAAATTACTTTTTAATGATGACGATTCAGCTAAAAAATATTTATTGAATAAGAAATATGATTATTTGCCCGAGATTGTGTTTAACTTGAATTATGAAAAAGACGCTTTACTATATGAAACCGCAGTAGCTAATCCATATGTAAATCAGGAAGATGAATGGCACTTTCTATTTTATAATAACTCATCAAAAGGATACAGAAAGCGTTTTTTAAATGATAGGTTATTGGATAAATCCTATTTTCGCAGTTTACTAATGTCTTTATTTACTAACTGGAATGTTGTACAGAAAGACACTGGTATACAAGGAAAAAAAGTAACCATCCTTCAAACTGCTAAGGATAAGGCATTAATTCATCTGATTAAATATCGAAGCTATTTACAAACTGATGGTGAATCATTAGAAAGAAGCCAGCACTTAGCATATGAGTATCTTACTGATTTCTTTAGTAAAGATAAACAATTGAAAGATAGGTTGGAGAAAAATAATTATTACAATATGGGAATAAAAGTATTAGTAGATGAACAAAAAATTATTTCAAACAACCATAATGAAATACTAGAAAATCATTATTATACCAAATCTTCCGAAAAGCATACAAATCTATTGCAAAAACCTGACTCAAGATCATCTATTCTTATGAAATTATCAAATGGTACTGATGTAATAAAGTTGTACCAAAAAACTACAGAAAGTGAAAAGCATAATGAATGGTTATATGTTAAATTGGCAAGAGATCAATCAATACATGGTTATATACATCTGAGTTGTTTGGAATATAGACAATAATGTTTTTATAGTAAGAATGAATTAGTTTAGCAGTAAATTGGATAGTATATTGAAAATGCTTTTATTTTTATTAAGAAGACATAGTTTCGATTTGCCAAATCAAATCTTGACAGTAATGATTTACAATACATAGGCAATAATCGCTACAAACGGGTCCAAACAAAATACCTGTATAAATCGGGATACCATCTAAACAAAGAAAGTAACCAATTTGAATATAAAAAAGAAAGAGCGTACAAACCTAAAGAAATAAAAGCCTGTCGAAATTATATTTGTAAATATCCCAAACTTAGTACACAACTCACCTAGAAAATTAAGCTGCTTGTTTTAGTGTTTTATACTCAATCGGTGTCATGTTATTTAATGCCTCATGCGGTCTTTCGGTGTTATA
>NZ_WTEW01000055.1:0-4046 GCF_009795865.1 Gilliamella sp. Pas-s27 | reverse complement strand
GGTTTAGCGGCTTGCGCTAATATGGCCTCTTTTTCAACTAATATGATAGTCTTTTCGCTTTCAGGTAACTGGTCTGCTAAGGCACTTTCATGATGACTGACTAATGCTCTTTTTTATTACTGATAGGTTAATTCCTCATCTGTTGGTTGTCTGTAAGCAGTAAAATGATTTTCACTAACAAAAAATAATGTATTTTTCATATAAATTGCCTGATTACCATTTAATAAAAACTTAGAAAAAGGTGTTTTCTCAAAACCATGGATGGTGATGTATTCTAATTCATTGCTGATATCAATATCATAACTTTTAAAATTTTCCACATGCTGTTGATATAACTCATCATCACCGAAAAATTGTTTAGAATTCACTTTACCAAAGCTTATTGAATAAGCTTGTTGATAATTAACACACAATTTTTCCTCGTTTGGATTTAAAGTTAATATTGTACTTTCAAACTGGTCGTAATCTAACCCATGAGCAAAACGTAAATAATTATTTCCTTGTTTATTGGTTAGTAAAAGACTTTTTTTAGAATGTATATTATTATTTTTAGTAGCAAATTCTTTATAGCAATTAGATATGACAGGTATCTCTCTAAATTTACCATCTTTGGCTATTTTATAATGTTGTATTTCAATTGTTTCATCAGTAAAACGTTGTTGACGTTCAATTTGGTAATTTTTATCAATATTATAATAAATAAATCCTTGAGCAAGATCGTCTATTTCAGAATTTTTTCTTGTTAATCCATTGGGATTTTTCAAAATAATCTTATCAAGCACATCAAAATTATCAGAAAATAAATAAAGATAAGTTATCATTTCTCCATTTCTTTGTAGTCCTTCAATTAAAATTGGTCTAATTCTGTTATGAAGGACAGGAAGTTTTATACCAGAAATATGAGTTATATAATCGTGACGTTGAGCATATAAATTATTATTAGATAACTGTAAATAATTAACAAAGCTTCTAGGAATATTATGGGTATAATATTCATTTTCATTAAAAAAATTATAATAAAAATGTTTATAATTATTATCTTTAATAAAGTCTCCTGTAATCCGAGAATTGTACGGCAGTTTAAGGGATGGAAAATGTTTACTTATTTGTTTAAAAGCATTTTTGCCAGCTGGTTTTAAAAAGGATAATGCCATCTCTTGATTAATAAAAACTAACTGGTCATTAAGATAAATCACTTTTTGTTCAGGCAATAATAGTTTAGCAAAGTTACTATCTATTGAAGAATCAAACTGTAAATAATGTACTTCGTCTTTTGGTAAAGGAAAATTTTTAAGTAAATCAGAATGTAATAAATTATCAGGTATTAATTGAGATATATTTGCGACTTTTCCTATTTTTACAGGATACCTATTTTCATTTATATAGAAAATATTATCTTTGAACTTGATACTTAGATTATTAAGATAATCATCGTTTTTTTTGTTTATCATCTGATTATTTTCAAAATATTCATCCAAAATCCAGTATGTTTGCTCGCTATTTTTTTCTTTGGCATAACAATAAGAATAATTTAAAAAAATAAAAATAAAGAAAATAAATTTCTTTAACCAGTCATATTTTTTTAATCTTGCCATTTT
This sequence comes from Gilliamella sp. Pas-s27, assembly GCF_009795865.1. Lineage (NCBI taxonomy): Bacteria > Pseudomonadati > Pseudomonadota > Gammaproteobacteria > Orbales > Orbaceae > Gilliamella > Gilliamella sp. Pas-s27. The sequence goes on along the minus strand of NZ_WTEW01000055.1, from coordinate 2,448 downwards.
GATATCCCCATTTTCTATTTTCTTTAGAAAATTTTCTTTTGTGGTTATTAATCATATATATACTTTCTTTATTATAACTAACTAGTTAGTGATTAAATTATACTCACCAAGCTTTTATAGTTTATTAGATAGCCAAACCTAAATATTTCATCTTTTTAATTTAACAAAAATTCCATTTTCATTAATAATATAGCTTGTTTGATTTAAAAAAATCGTTGCTTTTTTATATCCATCATAAGGGGATTGAATTTTTTTAATAGTTATACGGTAATTTTCATCAATGAGATACCTATTCCAAATACCTCCATCCTCTAATTCAATATTTTCACCTAGTTCCATACGATCAATGAAATCAAAATCCTCAGAAAGGCTAATTAGCGATAATTGAGGTGCGCCAGAAATGGAATATGAAAATAATAGTATTAAATTTATTTTTTTATATTTTTTCAATTTTATTGCGTGAAGATAATCATCATCTGAAATTCCTCTAAAAAAATAATTAAACTCATCAGGTATTGGAGAAAAACCATCATTTTCTTCAAGAGGCCAATAGCGATCATTTAATGGAAGAGTTGAAGTATTTAAATTATTATAAATACTAGCCAGTTCTTGACGCATTTTTTGTTTATTTTTAAATGTTAAAATAAGTCCATTATTAATGAATAAGAAAAGATAATCGGAATTAAATACTAATGATTGATTTAAATTATATTGCTCGGGTAATGTTTCAAAAATGAAATATTGATTTTCATGTTGATGGCCAGTTAAATTTAAACGTTTTAATTCTTTTTCTAATAAACGCCTAAAGTCAGGTATTAAATTATCATTTATTGGTTTTATATGTATAGAATATTTTTCATTAAATATTAATTGATATTTATTACTTTTAACTGATATATTTTTTAAATTCTTGTATAGGTAATCTATAAATTCAAAGTCAGTCGAAGAATTTGATGAATAATTAATGTTGACTAACAGCCATTCTCTCATGTCTTCTTTTATCAATTCATTTACATTATTTTCTAATTCAGCATTTGCTATTGATGTAATAAGACAACATAAACATACAACGGCAAATCTATTTATTATTTTTAACATTATTAACCTCTATAATAGATTCTTTAAACTATTTATTAATAAGTGTAATTAATTTTTCTTTATTTAAAGTAGTGGCATCAGTACAAAAATATTCATCTAATAAGTATTGTTTCTCAAATGTTCTAACATCCATATGAATCCAACTATAGGTGTGTTTTTTATCTATTATTGAATCATCTGGATTTAATCCTATTGGCTCTGTAGTAAAAAGATTTATATTACTCCACTTTCTTTGCGCATTAAGGTAAGTTACGAAAAAGTTATCACGAATATATTTTAGGGGTTCTATATTTTTATATTTTCGCAATCTGATTTCCCAAGTACCTTTATTAAATTGAATATCTAGAGCTTTACCTCTATGATTAGAAGTGGTTTTTCCTTGTGGATGTTGACTACAACGATAACCAGATGAAACCTCCCTAACTCTATATACATTTTGTCTACCTAAATAAAAATTTATTGCGCAGAATCCAAATAATAATGATCTATGTAAACCAGGATATTCATATGGATTTGATTGTTCTGGCGAGGTGTTTTTCCCTAGACCATTACCAAATCCATTACATTTTTTAGCAGAACACCTACATTTAAGTTGTAGCCAAATTGTATTACTGATTGCATATTCCTCTTGAAATTCATCAATCGCTTTTATCACATTCATATCCACAACGCCCGTTTCCTTGACTTGCATATAATCACGTTGAAACTGTTTGATCATATTTTCGGTTCTTTCGGTAAATTCATCTGTTGGCACATTGCCACCAAATCCAGCAAGTCTGATATTAATTTCCCGAATAATTTCATCTTTATCACCCTTTTTGAAAAGGATATTGTTTCCTGCAAAATAATCCATCATTGCAACCGGATGAATAAACCACGCCTTGCCATCAGTTGATAGATTAGACAGTTTAGGGGTATTAGTATTAGTATTAGTATTAGCATCGCTTTGTTCTGTGCTAGTTGTTTGGTTTTGAGTTTGCGCCTGTGCTACTTGTTGCCACCACAGTGACGGTTTGATACGCTGCGCTTTTTCTAGTTGCCAGTTTGTTTTGACATGTTCATGTGCTTCGTCTACTTTTTGCATAGCAAAGTCACGCTGATAAGCGCGGGTTATACCTAGTTTATCTAACTCTACTTCAATCAGTGCTTTTTGTTGTCGCTTTTCATCTTCAAACAAGTCATCCACTTCGTTCCATTTGCTTAACGCTTCATCGGCATACCATTCACTTTCATATCTTACCAGTAAATGCCCTATCTGCTCAGCGGTCCCACTTGTTCGTAACGCCGCTTTGAATTGTTCTTTGGTAAATGGATTCTTATTATTTATTTCTAATAATTGTAAAAACTCTT
>NZ_WTEW01000054.1:0-4142 GCF_009795865.1 Gilliamella sp. Pas-s27 | reverse complement strand
GTCACTTAGTTAACCAAAACAAAGACGAGCGCGGTGAGGGATTTGAGCTACGCACTGATGATTGGGGAGCGATAAGGGCTGGTAAGGGGCTTTTTATTACCTCTGACGAGCAATATAAAGCGCAAGATATTCAGCTAAATATGCAACAAGCAAATGAGCAACTCAATAACGCTCTTAAATTGGTATCTGCGTTACAAGATGCGGCAAAACAAGCCAAGGCTGAGTTAGCTGATTTAGAGACACAAAAGAAATTATTAACTGACTCTCTTGAAGAGTTAAAAGCAGCTTCAATTCTACTTTCATCCCCACATGGTATTGCTCAAGTAACGCCAAAAAGCATTCAACTTTCTTCAGGTGAAAACTTAATACTATCGAGCCATAAGCACACTGATATTAGCGTATTGAGGCAATTTATGGTAGCAGCTGGCGAGACCATCAGTTTATTTGCACAAAAAATGGGAATTAAATTATTTGCATCGCATGGTAAAGTAGATATTCAAGCACAAAATGACGATATGTCATTAAGTGCACAAAAAGATATCTCAATTGTTAGTCAACAAGGACGAACTGTTATTTCAGCTAAACAAGAGCTAATTTTCACTTGCGGAGGCGCCTATATTCGACTTGCAGATGGGTCAGTAGAGATAGGTGCGCCAGATAATATCCTTAATAAATCAGCAATATGGCAAAAGTTGGGTGCCGATAGTTTAAGTCAAATGATGAATAAACAAAAAAGTAGTCATTATTCATTTCATTCGCAATTACGTTGGCAACATGATAATTCTGTTATAAAAAACCGAAAGGTAAGAATTATTCGGGCTGATAATAGTGAAATAGAAGCAGTAACCGATGAAAATGGAATGCTACCTGCACAATACAGCCAATTTGTTGAACCAATAACTATTGTGATTGAGCCAGAAATAAAAAATTAAACATCCTATTACTAATTTTAAATAATCGATACAAATATATAAATAGCAGGAAACATATTAATGGGCTGGGAAACTTCTAAATTATTAAGCTATAAACCAATTAAAAAACCACGTTATCTATTATTGGGCATGAGTTTATTATTTTTAATTTTAGCTGGTTTTATAATAACTGTTTTTACCTATGATGGTTCAGACTATCTTTTATTTTGGTTTCTGGCTATTGGTGTTCCGTTTTTTTTATGGATAATGATACTTGCATCTTGTTTATTAATTAACATTTCTGAGCATGCTTTTAATGAAAGAATAACAGAACTAAATCAAGAATCAACCCAATTAGGGCAAAATTGGAGTAAGCAACAGATACCTATATTTGGGAGTTATCTGATCTGTGCAGAACAAAATGGCATAAAAGCTTTAACAGGTGATCTTGAACAAATTCCTCTTTACCCTGAAAAAGCAAGACCCCTATTTAATTTGACTGCATCGACTAAACCCTATTGGTTTCTTGATGAAGTAATGCAAAACTTAGAACAACAATGTCCAAATTATCGTCGCTATTTAACGCATATCTACATACCTAAAGCACTCATTGATGACGATGAATTGCTAGAAGCCATATTTCAACGTTGGGATTTATATGCTGAGCCAGTAATGGATTATTCAGTATGGATGTCAATACTTTATGAAGAACCAGATAATATAGAATTATCACTAATATTAGTATGCCAATATAGTGATATAACCTACCATCATCACAGTAAATTTATCAGTGCCATGTTAATTGGTGCAGAATCATTAATTAATACTAAAAAACTACAAGCAAAATCTTGGTTAGGTCGTTTGATGATCGCTCAAGACGATTTATCAGCTGATATCAATCAGTTTTTTGCTTATACACAACTTTCTGCTCAAAATGTTAAAGATGTTTGGATTTCTGGATTAGACCCCAAAAATCGCTCTCAATTTAACATTGAAAGGCATAAATTAGAGATTGGTGAAAATAAAGAAAATCTAATTCATGATATAGATTTAACTTTTGCCAAACCCACCGAATTGACAAAGTATTTAGCGTTAACGATGGCAAGTGGTTGTGTTAGTGCTTCTTCGCAAGAACAACTCGTTATTAGCCAATATGAAAATAAAGTCTATATACAGCTAATTACTTTTAAAAAATTGATCCAAGAATAGAATAGGTAGAAAACAACATGACTAACACTAATCAGCAAGCCACGTTTTTATATAATACCGTTCCAACATCAGAAAATACCATACAAGGTTTATATCTTGAGAAAGAACGAATTATTGTACCGATTATCTTTATACCTGGTGTGATGGGCAGTAATTTAAAAGAAAAAATAGATAAACAGAAAGTAAAATCGATAGAGACTAATAACTCAAAACCGGTTTGGCGGTTAGATGGGGAAATGTCTGCGATTGGCTGGGCATTACCCTATTATGGTGATGCTAAAGCACGAAAATTAGAACTGGATCCTGAAAAAACAGAAGTGGATGATCGAGGCACTGTGGTAGATGCCGCAGCCAAAGAGGTCGCTCGAATTAAAAATAAATATCAGTTAAAGATACAATTATTAGGTGAAGATAAAAGTCAACGAAATGAAAAGCGTCGCCTTAAGCTAGAACAAAAAAAAGAAATCCAAAAAGCAATAAACAATAACCCTGAAAACAGACTTTTTGGTTCGCGACAAGAACGAGGTTGGGGATCAGTCGGTTATATTAGTTATGGTAAATTTTTAGAATTATTCCAAAAAATCTTATTTGAACCAAATGGTCACTTATCAACTATTTTAAATGATTTAAAAAAACCGCCTTCATTTTCATTAGATGAGGGTTCAAAATCGTCACTAGAGTTAGATGAAAAGCAAATTCAACATTGCGAGAAATTTTATTTTCCTGTACATGCCATGGGGTATAATTGGTTACAATCTAATGAAAACAGCGCGATGGCGTTAAAAGAACTTGTTGAAGTGACCTTACCCAAATACTATAAAAAACGTGGAAAAACCTGTGATAAAGTGATTTTGATCACTCACTCTATGGGGGGGTTAGTTGCCCGTTATTATACTGAAGCATTAAATGGTCGGAACAAAGTCTACGGCGTAATCAATGGTGTACAGCCTGCTACGGGCGCCGTTGCTGCCTATACTCGAATGAAGCGGGGAACAGAGGTCAACAGTACATTTTTAAATAAACCTGTTGATGCGATAATGGAGAATGTATTGGGTAAAAATGCTGCTGAAATGACCGCTGTCTGTGCTCAAGCACCAGGACCACTCCAGTTATTACCTACGCCAGAATATGGTATGGGTTGGCTTACAATTACAGATCCCGACGGTAAACCAGAATCCTATCCTAAAACTGATCCTTATGAAGAAATCTATTTAGCCAAAGATAAATGGTGGTGTGCTTGCGAGCCTCATTTGATTAATCCATTTAATACTGACCATAATTTGCAACAAATGCAAGATGATTGGAAAAGCTATAAGAATATTATAAATAAAAAGGTAAGCCCGTTTAATTCAGCTATAGCCAACAAATATCATCCTAACACTTATGCTTTTTTTGGTCTTGAAGAAGATGATAATAATATTAAAACAGAGTCGTTGACTTATCAAATCGCTCACTGGCAAGGTTCTGTGATGGTAAGCCAAAAAAAAGCATCAGCCAACCATATTGGTGATAAAAATCGGCTTAATTTAGAAGAGCTAGTGGAAATTAGAACCCTCCAAAATGGAGATATCAATGAAAAATACACGCTATTACCCGCAGACGGTAATGGTGATGGTACCGTATCGCAGCAATCTGGCGAAATACCCATTGATTATTTAAAAGCGCGAATGCGTTTACCGGTTGGCCATGAGCCAGCTTATAAAAGTGAAATCAGTCAAGAGTTCACCCTTCGAGCCATTGTTGACATTATGTCTAAGGTAAAATAAATGATTAATTTAACTAGATTTTATAAACATTATTTCGGTTTTATTGCAGGTCTATTTGCGCTAACCGTATTAACCAGTTGTCAGGTATTTCATAAGGATATTCGTATGACTAAATTATCACCAACACAACAACAACAAGTAAATGAGTTATTAAAAAATAGCGCAACACGCTGTATTGGCACCTATTTAATCGACTTACCGATTGAATTTAAAGTCAATGAAGAGGGATATTTTGATTATCAAAGTAATCCTATTA
>NZ_WTEW01000053.1:0-4169 GCF_009795865.1 Gilliamella sp. Pas-s27 | reverse complement strand
AAGTAGATGAAGCGCATGAACATGTCAAAAAAAATTGGCAACTAGAAAAAGCGCAACGCATTAAACCCTCACTGTGGTGGCAACAGGTGGCACAAGTGCAAGCTCAAACTCAAACTCAAACAACCAGCACTGAACAAAGCGATGCTAATACTAATACCCCTAAACTGTCTAATCTATCAACTGATGGCAAGGCGTGGTTTATTCATCCCGTGGCAATGATGGATTATTTCAAAATAATTAATAGGGAAAGAAGTTGGGCTGAAAGTCCGTTTGCTTCATTATTAGGAAAAGTAGAATCTAACAATGATTATTCAGCCTATAATCAAACTAAACCAAAATTAAAAGCTTTTTTTAATACCAATTTAACATCTATGACAATAGAAGAATTAATTAATAAGCAAACAAAAAGAGAAATATTTGCTGCAGGACGTTTTCAAATAATTCCTCAAACTTTAAAGGCTGCTGTAGCTTATTTGAAATTAGATTTATCACTTAAGTACAATAAAGAAACACAAGATATTTTATTTGAAGAATATTTGATAAAGATTAAAAGGAAAAACATAATAAAATATTTAGAGCATGATGGCGATATTGAAGATGCAATTTATGATTGGGCTAAAGAGTTTGCATCAGCTGGAGTACGTAAAAGTAAAATGATAAGTGGGGGACGAATTGCTGCTTTTGAAGGTTCATCATATTATCAAGGTGATGGGCTGAATTCGGCCCATATACTACCAGATGAAATGGTTAAGGTATTAAGAGAATCGAAAAATGGGAATTGGAAATAAATATGAAAATATTTAATTATGCTATTTTATGTTTTTTTATATTTTTAGTTAGTCACTCTTTTGCAAGTCAAATTAAAAGTAATACTGAATTAAATTTTGATGATTTTTCTGTTGGGACTAAAATAAAAATTAAAAATGCAAATTTTGCTTATCATTATTTAGTTAAGGTTTATGGATGTGGTGGAGGGGCAATTTGTGGAGAGATTAGAAATTTGCTTTCTAACAAAATTATTGGGTTGCCTAATGCTTATTTAATAGAAGATGAAAATGGAGAAAATGGATTTTCAATAGAATACCATTTGAATAGTAGTTTGATTATTATTTCTGGAATAATAGCAGATCCCGGTGAAAACGAAAGTAAAGAAGGTTATAAAAAAAGATATTATAATTTTATTAATAATAAATTAGAGTTAATTAGTTTAAGTAAAGAATAAGAAAGTCTTACAAAAAGGATATACAACTTTCCTTTATAGATTGTTTTTTTGGGCTGAAATCAGTTTATAAAAATTAGAAACTTCATTCTGATCTAAAAGATACTGTAAGAAAGAGAAGAATAAAAACATATTTTCCCGTTTTTATTTGAAGCAGAAAAACAGCAACAAAAAGAGAATATCGACGCAGCGTTAACCGAGAAAGGGCTACTACACATCACCGAAAGATGCAAAAGCCTTATTTTCAAATATTGATCTAATTGCTCGACAATTATATGAAGGGTTACTAAAAAATATTAAAAAATTTTATTAAAAGGTTGCATAATGAAAAAAATAATTATTTTACTGCTCATTTCTTTGTTTATTGCTTTTCATTCTTTTGCTAACTCTGTAAAGGAAAATTTTGATCCTTACGCTATATCATCAATAATATCAAGCACTTCAAATACTCCCTTTTGTTATTCATTTCTTATTGATTATTATCCAAATGGTCGAGTAAAAGAAAAAGGTTGCCAAGGGCATTATAATGCGACGGGCATTTTTGTGGGTGATTGGTATGAATATGATTTATTAGGTATGCTTGTTCGTACTAGGTATTATCATCCTGATGAGTTTAGTAAAGATTATAAAATTATTATGACCTACGATAAAAATGGTAGGGTTTTAACAAAAAAAACTTTTAATTATAGCGATTTATATGAAACAGAGGAAGTGGAACTTAATGAAATACCTAAATAAGAAACTCGCACTTATACTAATGTTATCGTCAATACTATGGAGCTCAAATAGTATAATGGCTGACACTAATAACGAAAGTAATTTAATTATACAAGCAGAAAATGGTGATAAAATTGCCCAATATTCTTTAGCTAATCTACTTTTATCTCATAGTATTGATGAAAAATATGATGACAGAGTTTTTTATTGGTATCAACAATCCGCGCAACAAGGATATGCACAAGCTCAGTTTGCTTTAGCTATTATTTATGAAGAACAGGGTAATAGTGAACAAGCCATTATCTGGTTAGAAAAAGCAGCCAAACAAAATCATGTACAATCTCAATACTCTTTAGGGGTTAATTACAGATTTGGATTTTTGGGAGTTAAACTGGATAATTCAAAGGCATTATATTGGTTAACAAAAGCGGCTAAACAAGGTTATACAGCTGCTCAAGTTGAGTTGGGTAATTTATATTTAACAAGTAGTGAAATTGATACAGATTATAAAAAAGGAATTGATTGGTATAAAAAAGCTACCGAAGCAAATAACCCTTTTGCGCAACTTAATTTAGGGATCATTGAAAAAGCGCAATCAAATTATAAAACCGCACTATTATGGTTTGAACGTGCATGTAAAAATAATCTAACTGATGGTTGTCAACTAGCATCTGAAATGATTGCAAAAAAACAACAATAAATCTTGCAAGAAAACACTCACAATCTTCAAAAAAAGTACCAACCAACACCAAAATCTTATACTAAAGGAACTACTATTGGCATTGGAGGATTTAAGAATTCAACTGTAGTAAAGATGATAAATAATCCGAAAGGATCTTATGCTTATAATTCATTAGAAGAAGCATGGTTATCTTGGAGTAACTCCCAAGGAAAATTTAATCAAGGCGTTAATAATCGAAGACGTTCGGAATATTATTTATTTAAAAATAATAAATATACTACATATAGTCATTTGGATGGAGAATATAAAGAAATATGAAAATAATTTTCATTATAATGTTATTACTATCTTTTGTTTGTTTAGCTAATGATTTTAATCATTCTTGTCTGTATACAACTAAATATAACTCTTTAAAATATAATATTAAAATATCCTATTGCTGCGAAGAGGGGGAATTAGACTGTAAAAATGTTTATTATGAAGGAACGAGAAAGAAGGATCAACTATATATATTTTTAAAAGGGGAAACTATAAATCATTATTCATCTCATCGCTTATTAGGATATCAATTTCAACACAATGATTATTATTACATTATTCGAGACAATCAATTAAGTATATATAAAAATAACAAGTTATTACAGAATCAGGAGCTAGAAGAATTAGATGATTAATGTAAATAAAATAATTAAATATTATTCAATAATATGCAATTAGTAAAAATATCAATATTATTTTTTTATTTCCTAACGACACGCTCATATGGAAGTATAGAATTTAATAAAATAAAACAATCAATTTATCATTGTTTTGATAATAGTTCTGATTGTCAACAAATTAAAGTACCCATAGAGTTGAATGATGAAATTGATGAGTCAATCTTATCAATTGACAAATTTTTTGGTCAAAATTATTTATTGATGACATTAAAATATAATTCTACACCTAATAAGTGTTATTCGCTTTATGAAATAAAAAATCATATTATTCAAACTAAAGAGAAACAAATTTTAAGCGATGGTTCTCAGTTATGCGATTATAAGAAAACCAATGATCAATTAATTAATCGTTTTCTTGATGGAGGGAAGTGGTATGAAAAACTTTATAAAGAAAAGGAGAAATATTATCAAATAATATTAGAAGATCAATGTATTGGGTGTGATATGGTGCAGCGTAAAATTTATAATAAAAATTTAAATTATTTATTGGTGACAAATGAGCATAATCTTTTTGATAGAAAACCAATAATTAAAAAGATAGCTGTTAAACAGGCTTATTTATATGATGATGCTTTGGAAAAATCAAAAACTAAAATGTATTTAATTGAAGATGATAAGGTAGAACTATTACAGTACCGAGACGATTTTTATCAAATTCGATATTTAACTAGAGCCCAGAAGTTAATTGTTAAATGGGTTCATTCGTCGGATTTACTGTAAATACCCCATAGTTAGTACAAAACTGACGTAGAAAATGCACTACGATAAAAGTAAAAGAGAATTTGAATATGAAAAAGATGACAGAATACAAAATCGTATTGATATTAAAAGA
>NZ_WTEW01000052.1:0-4217 GCF_009795865.1 Gilliamella sp. Pas-s27 | reverse complement strand
GAAAGAAAAGGCTAAAAGAGAAGCAAAAGCCAAACAACAACGCACAAATAAAAAATAAGGAATAACAAAATGAAGTATATAAAGTGTATCTTACTTACGATATTATTAACCCCCGCCATTAGTCATGCCATATTTCGTATTTATACCGGTACTATTGGGCAAGATAATGCAGAATTTTATTTTGATGATGAATATGCTTTTTATCTTGCGGGTAAAGAGCATCAAATTAAGCATTTAAGTTTTATCAGTAAGCCTAATGATATGTTTAATTTTAAAGTTTATTATGCAAATTCTTTCGAAAAAATATTGGATAAAATAGTTATTGAGAATTTTGATAGAGGCATATTTAATCATGATGCAGACGCCTATCAATATCTAACTGGGCATTCTCTTAATGGTGATAAGATAAATTTACATGAAATATTTAAATATAAAAAATACGATGAACATTCATTGCGTGAAGCAGAATTTAACAATATAGATTATTTACAACAACATAGTACTAAGGATTTTTATTTTAAAGTAATAGTATCTAAAAAGAAAAATGAAGAAGCAAATATCGTTGGGATAAAAATATATAGCAAACATGATGGCAAGCTTATTCAAACTATTACAGGTATCAAAGGATGTGAGTTTCATGGTTATGTTAATATCGTAACTCATGAAGGCTTTGATTATAATTTTGATGGCGATAATAATGATTTTTATCTCGTTAAAGACAGATATCACGGACCTAATAGAACAGCCGAATATTACGTCTATGACAAAACCCAACAACAATTTGTTAAATTAAATCTTGAAGGCAACGCATTTCGTTTTGATTACGAAGAAAAAGAGGCGACCAGCTATAAAAACTGTCCCGGTAAAAAAGGCAATGACTACATATTGCTAACCGATGATTTTAAATACATCGGCAATAATCGTTACAAAAAGATCAAAACAGAATGCCTGTATAATGCAGACGGTCATGTGAACAAAGATAATAACCGATATGAATATAGAAAACAAAGAGCGTGCAAACCTAAAGAAATCAAAGCTTGTCGAAAGTATATTGATACTAATGATTATGATGATTATTAATGGCACTGAGGCAAATTACCAGCGATTTTAACCTATATCTTAGTATTTATTATTGTTTTTTTTATGATTATTAGGGGATGCCTCAATTGAATTACCCCTAAGATTTACTTATAAAAATCAGTCAGAAAACATATTGATTTTATTAGTGTTTTTATTCTGTGGTTTTTGACAAACAACACACCTAATAACGTCGAGTGAGAAAGAGTATCTAAATTTTGACAGGCACACTGATTTATTCAACACAACGGAAAAAGAACCTACCGCCGCCGGCTTTTACGGATAGCGATTTAAAAGAAGGATTACGCAGAAGCTGGACAGCGGAGCTGATAGGGCATTTACTGGTAAAATATGAAAGTGAATGGTATGCCGATGAAGCGTTAAGCTAATGGAACGAAGTGGATGACTTATTTGAAGAAGAGAAACAACAACAAAAAACGCTGATTGAAGCGGGATTAGATGAGTGGGGCATCACCCAGCTTTATCAGCGTGATATTGTGATGAAAAAAGTAGATGAAGCGCATGAACATGTCAAAAAAAATTGGCAACTAGAAAAAGCGCAACGCATTAAACCCTCACTGTGGTGGCAACAAGTGGCACAAGCGCAAGCTCAAACAACCAGCACAGAACAAAGCGATGCGAATGCTAATACCCCGAAACTATCCAATCTATCAACTGACGGCAAGGCATGGTTTATTCACCCAGTGGCGATGATTGATTATTTTAATATTGAAACAACACTCTGGCATGAGCCGTTAAAAAACCCTCAAAGGACGCTTTATAACTCAGTCGAAATTGAAAAAAAGGTTAATGGCGCTTTTGGTTTTGTAAGAAATGGAGGGGCAAAATCACATGCGGGTTTAGATATATTTGCTGATATCAATACCCCTTGTTATGCGTGTTTAGACGCTAAAGTAGTGGGCTACATTACTGAAGTTAAGGATAGGGATGGCAAAGGTATAGGATACGGAAATGTACTCATCCTCAAAGTTAAAGGGGAGGACTTAAGAAACTCACGAAATGATACGGTCCTTGAATTTCCAAAAAATGGGGAAATTGAGCAAGCAGAAGATTTTAATATTAATGCTGAGCATTTTTACTTACGTTATTGTCATTTAAAAGATAAACGCGCTGACTTAAAAGTAGGTGATAAGGTTAAAGCAGGTGATTTAATTGGCTATACAGGTGATACAGGTAATGCTGAGGATGTCGTTAATCCTCACCTACATTTTGAAATAGCAATGAATCCAAGATACAACCGTTCTACCGTGTATGATCCGCAAACTAATAAGTTAGGTTATAAAATCAATCCTGCGTTATTTGTTAATTTGCAAGCAATAGACAAAGAAAAACAAAAACAAAAAGAAGTTCTTAATAGACGAAAAAATGAAAAATAAACTAAAACTTGAAGTGAGGTTGAAATGATTAGTATAAGAAAATATTTTTTTGTTGTGGTATTTTTTTCTAATACTCTATTAGCTAATTATAGTGTCTATGAAGGTAATATAGGTAAATATAAAGTAGAATTTTATTTTGATGCTTTTTATAAAGATGATATTAATATTATTTATATAGATAATAGAAATTATGAACCCCGACAACTTAATAGCACTAATAAATATCGAAATGATGAAGGCATAACATTTAATATTCCTGATACAAATTTTGGCAGTTCAATTATAGATACCATTGTAATAAAAAATATTGATTTTAATGAGGATGGCACAATTATTTTGAATAAAACGTTAGAATGTGAGTCAAAATTATATGGTTCTTTTAAATTAGATAAAAAATTTGGCTATGATTTTAAAACACATGTTAATGCTGATGATTATAATTTAAAGCTAAAGAAAAATGTGGAGTTTAATAATGTAGAAATTATACAGCGAGAATCTACTAAAGATTACTACTTTAAAACACTGATCTCAAAGAAGAAAGGTGAATTTATGCAAGTTGTCGGAATCAATATTTACCAGAAAAAGGATGGTAATTTATTTCAAACAATTAATAATTTGAAAGGCTATGGTTTTCTTTCATTTACTAGTATAAATACCAATCAAGATGCTAATTTTGATGAAAAAGATAATGATTTTTATATTTCTAAAACTACAGATAGCATTAATGATGGGAATATACTTGATGCTTATTACTCTTATGATAACAATTCGGGTAAATTTGTTTATCTAAATTTATCAGGTCGTTTTATTACCTTTGATTCTGAGAAAAAAACAGCAGAGAAAGTAAAATATTGCCCTAAAGATTACTTCAACCGAGTCATTTTAACTGATTTATATCAATATACAGATAAAAAAAAATATACCATATTAAACTCTAAATGTAAGGTTGAGAATAAATCTAAGGTTGATTATAAGCTGTTGCTTTCTCGCCAATGTACTAAAAAAGAAAGAAATTTTTGTATGAACGCTAGCGAATTATTAATTGATGATTATCTTGATTAAATATGGTGCTATTAGTAAATAAATGAACATAATAACGTATTTATTAGCAATAATTTTTCATTACTAATCAACATGGGCTATATATTGAGTTTACAATGAAATATAGATGACAAAAAATAAAATTTTATATAAACGCTTTCTTTTTCCATAACAATAGAAAAATAACCAACTTTATGTTTCCAATTGGCGAAAAACAACTCAGTCAAGATGCGTATTATAAAGCATTATCAGAAGCTCATAGTGGTTTTTATCCGTTTGGTGAAAATGGGATATGGCACGGTGGCATTCATATTGATAAATTTGTATTAGATAAAGTAAAAAGTGACGATAAACTGCGTTGTATGGCCAATGGTGAAGTAATTGCTTATCGAATTAATGATGTTTATCCTAAAATAGTCTATCATGACAATGTTGAGCTAAAAACGCCTTATAAGGAACAGCAAAAGGTGGCGTATTTTTCAACAGGGTTTACCTTGGTTAGACACCTTTTACAAATGCCTAAAATAGCTAATTCAACTGACACGCCGCATAAGGGGTATGTCAAATTAACCTCAGTGTTATCATCGACTTTCGAGCCAGGAAAGTTAGATAAAATTGTGGTATTAAAAGCACCGATGCCAATAAAGAAAGGTGATTTTATTGGTTACCTTGGTCATAATGTGAGTCAAAGCGAGCGTTTTG
>NZ_WTEW01000051.1:0-4318 GCF_009795865.1 Gilliamella sp. Pas-s27 | reverse complement strand
AAAGTAGACGAAGCGCATGAACATGTCAAAACAAACTGGCAACTAGAAAAAGCGCAACGCATTAAACCCTCACTGTGGTGGCAACAAGTAGCACAGGCGCAAACTCAAAACCAAACAACCAGCACAGAACAAAGCAATGCCAATACCCCTAAACTATCCAATCTATCAACTGATGGCAGAGCGTGGTTTATTCATCCGGTGGCGATGGTGGATTATTTCCAAGAAGAAACAAAACTCTGGTATGAGCCTTTAGAAAATCCACAAAGGACGCTTTATAATTCAAGTAGAAATATTAAACCATCTAACGGTGCTTTTGGTTATGTTCGAGCATTTTGGAATGAAGAATTAAAGAGGTTACAAAAGAAAACTCATAATGGTTTGGATTTATTTGCGGATATAAATACCCCTTGCTATGCCTGTTTAGATGGTAAAATAGTCCAATATAAAGATGAGGGGAATAAAGGATATGGCAATGTACTCGCTATTGAAGTTAAAGGTGATGATTTACGCGCATCAAGAAATGACTATACGCTTGAATTTGAAGATGAAGTTGTTAATGGGAATGGTTTTAATTTAAATGTAGATCATTTTTATTTACGCTACTGTCACTTAAGTGATAAACGTGCTGACTTAGAAGTGGGTGATAAAGTTAAGGCTGGCGATTTAATTGGCTATACTGGCGATACTGGTAATGCAAAAGGAGTTTGTAATCCTCATTTACATTTTGAAATTGCTATGAAAATAAGTGGTAATGGTATTGGATTGATCAATAGATATAATCCTGCTTTTTTTGTTAATTTACAAAAAATAGATGAAAATTTGCAAACAAATGTGAAAGAAAGGCGTTTTAAAGAGAAAAAATAAAATGAGACTAAATTTTTTTAAAAATTTTTTTATTTTCAATTTTATTATTGCTATTTCCTATGTTGCTAATGCGAATATTGATAATAAGGAAAAAATAGAAAATAAATTATTATCTTTTCCAAACCAGCATCAACTAAAAAAATGGCAACAATTTGATCAAGAAATAAGTTTTAAATTTGTGGGATCAGATAACTATAGTGCTTGGGAATTAAATCATTATTATATTAAGTGTAATAATCTGACTTATTTTTGTACTCTAAATTATTATAATAAAAATATTAATTTTACTATACCTAATGGTGATAATATAACTGGTCTTAATGCTTATTTATATGAAAGTTCATCGACCAAATTATATAAAATTATTCTTCTCGAAGCAGAGGAAGAAAGGGGAATTGGTTGGTATTATATTCTTGTGTTGAAGGAAAATAATTTATTAGGGAAGTTTTTGATTAACCAAGGAAGGAATGCAATATTTTTATTTGATGAGGGGAAAAAATTTATTTTCGATAATACAATAAGTAACGATGTAAGTTTACCAAAGATAAATCATTCTATAAGTTCAGACGATATTGATGAAATATATGTTAGCCCTAAATATTTTCTTTCTATTTTTAATAAAAAGGATGATTTTCTGTTCATGTTTAATAAAATATATACAAGCGCAACAGATGAAATTGATCACTCAACTTATATTACAGATGAATACATATATATTGAAAAAAAATTAATTAAAATATTCATAAATTAAATATTACTATCAGTAAAAAATAAACTTACTCCAGCCTTATTAGATTAATTTTGTCCTGCAACAAGTGGCACAAGCTTAAAACATGACAGCAAACACAGAACAAAGTGATGCCAATCCCCCTAAACTGTCCAATCTATCCGCAGATGGCAAGGCGTGGTTTATTCACCCGGTGGCGATGGTGGATTATTTTGTAAAAAGAATTCTTTTTCAAAAAGGTGATAAAGATGAAATTATTCGGGAAATTAATATTAGACTTGCTGGATTTGGTGGCAATGTGCCAACAGATGAATTTACCGAAAGAACCGAAAATATGATCAAACAGTTTCAACGTGATTATATGCAAGTCGAGGAAACGGGTATTGTGGATATGAATGTGATAAAGGCTATAGATGAGTTTTCTGATAAATATGATTTACCAAGCAATGAATGGGTAAAAAAACCTCTTACTGATGACGAACAAATGTTTTGTCCCTGCGGATTGTGTGATGGATTTGGTAAAAGTAGACATAAAGATATGTACTACGGTGTAAAATTAGAAGCAACACATAGGTATGAGTATCCTGGTATACACAGATCATTATTATGGGCATTAAAAGCCGTAATATTTTACTTACAAAAAGAAAATTCAGTTTATAGTTTTAGAAAAATTTCATCAGGATATAGGTGTTATGATCGAAATCTTCAAACAAATAGACGAACTACAAACCATAAAGGAAAAGCTTTAGATATACATTTTAATAAAAATGGTGTCAGGACAAGATCATGCGACGATATGAATAAGTTGAGGAAAGATATTTTTAATAAATATTTAGGAGCAAAATGGGATTGGCTAGCCGGTCAAGAAAATATGTTTAATTTAGAATCAGCTAGAAAAGGAGCAACGAGTTGGGTACATTATGATGTAAGAGAGTTTGATCAAATTTATTTAAAAGATGAATATTTTTGTAAAGATTCTGAAACGTTAAATGATAAGCCATTGGCTTCATTATTGTAAAAAATAGCTAATGAATAATTTTAGGATATATTATGATAAATAACTATATAATTTATTTAGTATTCGGTGTAATTCCTTTTTTTGCATATGCACAAGAGCCCCCTATTCAACAAAATAATAAAAATCTCTGTTTTGAAAAAAGCACAGATACTTTACCATTAAATAAAGCACATAAAAATAAACAATATAATTTAACCAATAATGAAAATTGTAAGATTAAAGATTTGGCATCATGGAATTGTGAAATAGATTTTCGTTATATACCTCTACCATCAAAAAATGACATGAATATGATTTTGGTACCACAGGATTGTGGTGATTTTCCTTACAGACTTTATTTATTGACAATAAAAGATAATCAAATACGATCAGATTTATACGTTGAAGGTGAATGGTACGAACCAGGAAATAATGAAAATCTAATTGAAAAAACATATTTTACTATCTCAAAGGATTTTATCATTACCGTTACAACAGAATATGATAATAATTTAACAATTAAGCATTATTATTTAAATCAAGATGGATACCTTAAAGAAAAAACCAACAATAATTAAATTACATTTTATTTTTATCATTCCTGAATTTAATTACGTCATCAGTCATAGTTGATGAAAAAATATTCGGATAATTGGCGAATTATTTATGGTTTGTGCTAAATGTTACGCTGCTGAGTGTAGATTCTGAGCCTGCAAATCATGAGGGTTTTTATACGATTCGTTTTATGCTTGAAAATAAACCATACTGGATAGAATCCAGTGCGGTATCACACCTTAATGGACAAAATGGGCAACTTACTTCAAGCATAAGTTACTGGAATAAATTTCCGTTATCATTAAACAGCAGTCTTTCCCCTCAGGAGAAAAAACGCAATACGGTATGTTACCCTCATACCGTGTCCCTAAGTTCATTAGCGCGTGAAGGTTTGATAGCGATAGAAGATGAAAACACCAAATGGGCACAAGTGACGGCACTTGATGAGCAAATGCTACCAATACAAGGTTGGGTGAATATAAAAGACAATGCACAAGCGCATATCAAACGGCGTAGTCCATGGCACTGGCCTGGGTTTGAAACGATAGAAGAAAAGGCAACAATAAGTGAATTAACAAAGAAACTTAGTAAAAATCGAAGTGCAAGGCTAGATATTGAAGATTGTACAGAAACGATGTTAACGGTACTGCGAATCTTAGCGAAATCTGGCTATAACCATTATTTATGGAAATCTCTACCGGATAAGGGAAAAAATAAAGTCAAAGAGTTTTTACAATTATTAGAAATAAATAATAAGAATCCATTTACCAAAGAACAATTCAAAGCGGCGTTACGAACAAGTGGGACAGCGGAGCAGATAGGGCATTTACTGGTAAGATATGAAAGTGAATGGTATGCCGATGAAGCGTTAAGCAAATGGAATGAAATTGATGACTTATTTGAAGAAGAGAAACAACAACAAAAAACGCTGATTGCAGCGGGATTAGATGAGCGGGGCATCACCCAGCTTTATCAGCGTGATATTGCGATGAAAAAAGTAGATGAAGCGCATGAACATGTCAAAAAAAATTGGCAACTAGAAAAAGCGCAACGCATCAAACCCTCACTGTGGTGGCAACAAGTGGCACAAGCACAAGCGCAAGCTCAAACAACCAGCACAGAACAAAGCGATGCGAATGCTAATACCCCGAAACTATCCAATCTATCAACTGACG
>NZ_WTEW01000050.1:0-4363 GCF_009795865.1 Gilliamella sp. Pas-s27 | reverse complement strand
ACGTCACCCTCTCATCGGGCGAGGCGCTGGGGTTATTCGCCCAAAAATCGGGGATGAAACTGTTTGCCAACCAAGGCGATATCGAAGTGCAAGCCCAAAATGCCAATCTTAACATGGCGGCCAAACAAGATATCAAAGTGGATAGTGTGGATGGCAAAGTCACCCTTACTGCAACAGACAACATCACCCTAATCTGCGGTGGCTCTTATATCAAAGTCAGCAGCGAAGGTATCGAACTGGGTACACAGGATAATATCTATCTTAAGTGTAATGTATTGCAGAAGATGGGGGGGGCAGATATGAATATTGATAATTTATCGTTACCCGACATTATTGGTGATTATGCCGTTAAATTTATATGTAAAGATAAATCAGGAAAAATCTACGCCAATGAACGTTACATTGCTACACTCCCCAATGGCAAAAAGGTGCAAGGTCAAACCGATAAAAATGGATATACACAAGCATTTCATTCTGTGGATGAAAATGAAACCATCACACTGGAATTAATTAGTAGGTAAGTTTAAATATGCCAAATGATAATGAAAATACACAAAGGTGCAACGTTTTTACAGCCCAAACGTGTAAACTTGAAAATGGTGAGGTAGCCATTAAAGAAGTCGTATTAAAAAATGTGCCAACGCCGTTATTTGTGTTATTTGCGTATGGGGGGGATGGCGCAGCAGACTTTGAAAAGGCTGCTACTAATAAAAAAAAGCGATTAGAGAAAAAATACCCCGATGCCGAAATTCGAATCATAAAAGGTTTCCTCTATCCCAATGAGTTTAAGAAAGAGTGGACAAAATTATATAATGAACTTACCCCCCCCGAAACATCTTGTCAATATGATTTATGGCAAATTCACTATTTTGGTCATGGCGGGCATGATGCGCTTTATTTAAAAGGAAAAGGAAATGAAATCCATTTTAACGATCAAGACAATATGGAAGTTTTACCTTGGCATCCTCACGAAGGAATTTTTGTTTTACACTCTTGTAGAGGTGGAGCATATGAAGATACTTATGATAAAGATATGATTGAACAACAAATTTGTTTGGCTAAAACGATTTCAGAAAAGCAAAAAACTCGTTGTTTAGGGCAAGTGACTTATGGTAATTTTGCTACCAATATTACAAAGTTCAATGATATTTTGATTGGTGGAGGAATAGGAGGGATGCCTGATTCAAATAAAGATCTATCAGCTGAAGAAGAAGCAAAACAATATTGCTATCGCTCCAATCGGGTTTTCAACGCAATAGCCCAAATTCATTCTGATGGTGTGCTATGGGGATATGCTTTATTGACGGGAAAAACCAAAACTAAAGTGTTAAAATTAAAAAATAAATATGAAAATAATGACGATATTCAAAACTCAACGCTTCCAAAGCTATACCCCATTTACCAAGAAATTGAAAAATTATCCTCTAAAAATCAAATTCTCCCTTGTCGGGTATTTAATAATGGCACGTTAGAACCACGTATTGTGGAAGTGGATGTTTTTAATCAAAATGATTTGGAGTATCTTTAATGCATCATCTTACCAAAACAACAAAATCAATCCTAAAGAAAATCACTATAGCTATTGGTTTTTGTTTGATTATTGGTATTGTGTATTTTTATTTTGATAATTCATTAAATTTAGATGATAACCTTGTTCAACCGGAAACTACAATTATGGACTATACAATTTATCCTTCAACTATTCCTGAAAATGAATTATTACGCATAGACGAAGCTAAAAAGCTATATCGATATGCATTTGACGATCAAGTATTCTATGGCGTAGTTGATCCTGATAGCTTAGTAAAGTTTATTAAGCATGCTTGGCAATGGGATAAAAATGCGATGCCTTATTATTATGATCTGCTTCATTGGAAAGATTTGTATGATGGAGGGGGAAAAGAAGATGGTATCATGATGTCTTTTGACGAGTTTATGCGTAAATATCGCGATCAGTTAGTGGATAATGCCGGTAACCGACTAGTTGAACCTAAAGTGTTTAGAAGTATAAAAATGAGAGGTTATTTATGGAATAAATTTGCTGATTTAAAATATCCCTATTTTGCTTATCGTAAAAGTGGTCATTATGCGCCTTGTGGATTTGATGAAAAAGGAATAGCAAGACTATGCAAAGATGAACAATTAGAAAAAAGTATTGAATATCTCAATTATGCCATTGAAGGTGGCTACCATTGCTACGAAGGTTTGATAGCCAGAATGTTATTTCAACAAGGGCGTCACTATAAAAATCAGCAATATAAACAACTGAATAAGTTAACTGAATACCGCAAAACGTTAAAATCAGAAGATTTAAAACTGTCGATTGATTATGCGCAGTTAATGGCGGAGCATAGCTCGATTATTGGTATATTACGGGTTACTGAAGCCTATTTATATGGATTAGGCCGTGAGCATGATATTGTTAAAGCCTATGCGTGGTCGTTATTAAGTGATTATGCAAAACAAAAAATCGAGGAACAAGGTAACAATTTAGCGTGGCATGCTTATCAACTTCCGCCAGTTTGGGAATATAATAAGCAAATTCAAACGCGTTTAGAAAAAGTCCTTAATTCAGCACAACAACAAGCGGCCCTAAACTACCTGACAGAGCTTAAAACCAAAATTGTTAGTTGGAACTATAATCGCTGGCGAGATCAGATTGATGATTTTCATCCTAAGCCTTAATCATTCCAAAACTACAACATACTCGTTGTTTAGGGCAAGATGGCATCCTTGGTCAATATGAATGATGCTAAGTTATCGCTAAGAGACAATCGAGCAATTGATGCACAAAATAATGTGTGGTTAAAAATTGATGTACTTGATGATAAAAACCGAAAAAGAAGTGGTTGGGTGTTAGTGAATGGCGAAGGCGCTAAAAGGGTATGTTGTTGGGATTGGTTTGATTTTACGCAAATAAAAGAAACGGCCACATTAAAAGACATCTACCTTGATGCAGACAAATCCCTAAAACGCAATAAAGACAACCATTCCTTATCAGGATATAAACCAACGATAAAAGAAACATTATCCATTCTTGATAAACAATACCTTGTTGAAGAACATAAATATACCAGTATAAAAGAAGCAAGTTTTCAAGGTATTGTAAATAAACCGATATTGTACTCGGCATTAAGTCGCTTATTAATCAATTATAAAAGTGAATGGTACAGTAAAGTTGATGCAGAGGGAAAACTGCGGGAATGGGAAGAATTAAACAGCGAGATGACCGAAGATGCTAAAAATCTATTAGGTTATTTACAAACGGGTGATGAAGCCAAATTCGAGGCATATTTAAGTAGTGTCGGTAAAGCAAAGGACTCGCCTGAAGCGAAAGGGTTTGAAACATTAAGACGAGAAATAAGCCGTTTTCCTGCTGATTATAAAGAATCACCCTCGAAAAAGCTGACTAAAGCGCAGTTTGAATCTTATGCCAAAATGGAAGCATTAGAAAAACAAGTAACAGCTTGGGAAAAGACCAAAGAGAAGATAAAAAAGATGTTATGGTGGGAAGATGTTGCTAAAGGCTTAGCCAGGTTAAACCAACAAAACGACACGCAACCAGAAAATGGCGAGGCAACCAATGCCACAACCGCTACAACCACCGCAACAGACACCACCCCACCTGCCACGCTTAGCGCTGATGGCAAGGCATGGTTTATCCATCCAGTGGCATTATTTAATCTATTTAGGAAAAGTTTTAAGCATGTCAGTTATGAACAATTATCGACAATTATGTCAGGGTGTAATTCAGAAATAATAGAAACTTTTTTACCATTTATTAATGATACAATGGAAATATTTGATATAAAATCGCCATTAAGAAAAGCGCATTTCTTAGCACAAATAGCTCATGAAACTGGGCAATTACGTTATATGGAAGAAATAGCAAGTGGTAAAGCTTATGAAGGAAACATAAGTTTAGGAAATATATTAGAAGGAGATGGCATAAAATTCAAAGGGCGAGGACTTTTACAACTTACTGGACGCAATAATTATACTGCATGTCAAACGTATTTAAGAACAATAAAAAAATATCATAATTTAGATATCACCTCATCTTTAGAAAATGCTAAAAAAGTAGCAAGTAATCCGGAGTTGGCTTCTTTGGCATCTGGTTATTATTGGTTAAAAATAAAGCCCAAATTAAATATTAAAGCTGATGAAGATGACCTGTATTGGGTTTCAGTATATGTCAATGGTTGGAAAAAACAAGATAATCCCTATTATCTGTAGTAGCTCAAATTTAACCTGACAGACACCTATTACTCATCGGCCTTCATTTTAACAAAATGCGTGTCCGATGAGTAAAATAAATTCTCCAATTGCTTTTCCTTAACCAACCCCTTTGCATCATTCCATG